>DATCKI010000110.1:0-10476 GCA_036562365.1 Bacteroidia bacterium
GGGTAGTAGATTATTGAAGGGTTTATAGTTTAGGTACTTGCTGGTAAATCTGCAAAATATTTGTTCCTTTGTGCCTGTTTTGTATTGTTTATGAGTAAAATTAGTAGAAAAGATATTTTAGATTATCACCAAAAGGGTAGACCTGGTAAATTAGAGGTTATTCCGTCTAAACCAGCGAATAGTCAGCGCGATTTATCAATTGCGTATTCCCCAGGTGTTGCATTGCCTTGTACTGAGATTGCTTCTAATCCGGAAGATGTATATAAATATACTACCAAAGGTAATCTGGTGGCTGTAATATCGAATGGTACAGCAGTACTAGGATTAGGAGATATAGGTCCTGAAGCCTCTAAACCAGTTATGGAAGGTAAAGGTTTACTCTTTAAAATTTATGCCGATATTGATGTATTCGATATCGAATTAAACTCTAAAGATCCTGAAGCTTTAGTGCAAATTATTAAGTCTCTAGAACCTACTTTTGGAGGTATTAACCTAGAAGATATTAAAGCACCAGATTGTTTTTATATAGAAAAGAGACTGAAAGAGGAATTAAATATTCCGATTATGCACGACGACCAACATGGTACGGCAATTATTGCTGGTGCAGCTCTTTTAAATGCAGTTGAAATTGCAGGTAAAAAATTAGATCAAATTAATGTAGTCTTCAATGGTGCGGGGGCAAGTGCTATTTCTTGTGCTCGTTTGTTCGAAGCTTTAGGTGTGAGTCGTTCTAATATTGTAATGTTAGACTCTAAAGGGGTTATTCGTAAAGACCGTGAGTTAGACGACGAAAACAAGATTTATTTTGCTACGGAAAAAGATATAAATACGCTTGAAGAGGCTTTTGTAAATGCAGACGTATTTGTAGGATTATCTAAGGGAAATGTGGTAAGTCAGGACATGATACGTTCTATGGCTCCAAATCCGGTTGTATTTGCTTTAGCAAACCCTGATCCGGAGATTAAATACGAAGATGCCATTGCATCTCGTGAAGATGTTATAGTTGCAACAGGTCGTAGTGATCATCCTAATCAAGTAAATAACGTACTTGGCTTCCCATATATTTTCCGTGGGGCCTTAGATGTTAGAGCTACTAAGATTAACGAAGAAATGAAATTGGCTGCTGTATATGCTTTAGCTGATCTTGCTAAACAGCCTGTTCCAGACGTTGTAACAACAGTTTATAATCAAAAGAATCTTTCATTTGGACCAAATTATATAATACCTAAACCTGTTGACCCTCGATTAATTCATACTGTTGCGCCAGCTGTTGCAAAAGCTGCAGTTGAAAGTGGTGTGGCGCGTGAGCCAATTAAAGACTGGGAATTATATAAAGAGAACTTAAAAGAGCGTTTAGGCTTAAATGATGTATTTACACGAAGTGTAATGCAAAAAGCAAAAGCAGATCCTAAGTCTATAGTTTTTGCTGAAGGAAGTTCTGAAAAAGTACTTAAAGCGGCTCAAATTTGCTTAGATGAAGGTATTGCTAAACCTATACTTCTTGGTAATATGGCTCAAATGAAAGCTCTTGCCGAAGAAAATGGGCTTGAATTACAAGGAGCAACCTTTATTGATGTGTTTGAAGAACACGAAAAACGTGAAGAGTACGCAAAACTTTACTTTGAAAAGAGAAATAGAAAAGGTATTTCGTATATAGATGCATTGAAATTAATGCGCGACCGTAACTATTATGGTTTAATGATGGTTGAAAACGGTGAAGCAGATTCATTCATTAGTGGTGTTACTAAGAAATATGCAGATGTCTTAAAACCTATATTCCAGATTGCGGGCTTAAAACCTGATGTAAAAAATGCAGCTGGTATGTATGTTTTACCAACAAAAAAGGGACTTTTCTTCTTGGCAGATGTTACGGTGAATATTAATCCAACTGCCGAAGAAATGGTAGATATTACTTTATCAGCAGCGGAAACTGTCCGTAAGTTTAATGTAACTCCCAAAATTGCTTTGTTATCTTTCTCAAACTTCGGTGGAAGTCAGTCGCCTGAAGCGAAAAAAGTTGCCAAAGCAAGAGAAATTTTACATGCTAATTATCCTGATTTAGTTGTGGATGGTGAAATTCAAGCAAACTTTGCATTGAGTAATGAGATGTTGAAAGAAAATTATCCATTCAGTAAACTTGTAGATCAAAAGGTAAATACATTAATATTCCCAACATTAAATGCGGGTAATATCAGTTATAAATTATTACAATCTTTTGGAGTTGGTGATGCGATTGGCCCAATTTTACTTGGTGTGAACAAATCGGCACATGTATGTCAGATGGGTTGTACCGTTCGCGAAATTGTAAATATGGCAGCAGTTGCTGTTACCGACGCTCAAACCAGATAATATTTGTTGCCATGAGGCAGTTACAACTAGAAGAATTAGGCAGAGTAGATGCGGATGCATATAAAGCTCTGCCTAAAATTCCTTTAATAATGGCCCTAGATAATATCCGTTCTGGGCATAATGTAGGCTCTGTTTTCAGAACAGCTGATGCGTTTAGGATTCAAGAGGTTGTTTTAGGTGGATATACTCCTTGTCCGCCCGATACTGAAATTCAAAAAACGGCATTAGGAGCCAATGAAGTGGTGAAATGGGAACATACTTCCGACTTTATTCAAAAACTTAAGAATTTAAAGGCGGAGGGATATACGCTTTTAGCTGCAGAACAAACAGACAAAAGCTGTTCATTATTCGATTTTAAACCGAATTCTGACGCTAAATATGTTCTGATTTTAGGGAATGAAGTTCGTGGTGTTTCTCCGGAGGTATTGGCTTTATGCGATATGGCCATAGAAATTCCGCAAGAAGGCACCAAACATTCTTTGAATGTTTCAGTAGCTGCTGGTATACTTATGTGGTCATTTTATCAAGCTTTAGCTCGATAATATTAAAGACCTCTTAGTATTATATGCTTTAATTCAAATTGGGTTTTTTGACCTTTTTTAGGGCTCGACTTTACACAGAATTTTCTGTATGTCTTATTGTAAGTGGTAGAGAAGTAGTAAGGAATACCGTGAAAGAAAATAATATCTTGCACAATTCCATCTACAAAATCTCCAACCTCTTTAGGAGGTTCTTCGGTTAAACAATTCTCTTCGTCGGGTTTTTGATCGTAAAGAGTGGATAAATAATTCCAAGCTATACCTTGCGATTCGCCACCATTAAGATGTACGGTAAAATTAATAGGTTTCTTAAATTTTGCCTTCCCTTCGTATAAAATACGGAATGAGAGTGCTATAGTATCACTTTGAGCAGATGGACTTTTAGGATCGCTACAAGTAATTGCAAATCGAGTTACTTTATCTATTCCTTTCATTTTTGCATCAACAGCGTATATACCTGCTTCAATGGAATGATATTTAGTAGTCCAAGGTGCAATTATTATTACGGTTGTATCTAAAGTAAATAAATTTTCATGTTGATGAAAATGAGGTTTTATACTAAAAGTATAAGTTTCTGAATGGGCGAAATTTACATCCTTCCCAAATTGTTTTATTTGAAAACCTTTTTTATCAGCGTTAAATTCTAATCCATCTTTCACTTGAACTTGAGCAAAAGCGAGAAAGGGAAGACTTAAAAATACAGAAAGAAATACTTTTTTATAATCCATAAGCGTTCGGATTATCGTTTTTGATTCTAATTAATTCATCAACAATATATTGGCCTTCTTGGTCTTCATATGTTTCACCTCTCCATGGAAGGTTTTTATGAAATTGTTTGTAGTGAATTTCGATTTCTTGACCTTGTAAAGCCATTAATTTTTCTGCTAATTCTTCATCAGTAACAGAAAATTTAAAAGTATTAGACTTCATTTGTATTGAATTAGCAGCCCTAATACCAGGTTGAATAACTTCTCCTTCGTAGGTTTTGTATATGGTACCTTTATTGCTGAATTTAATTAAAACGCCTACACGAGTACCTTCGCTATAAACGAAGTAGTAATTATAATAAATTAATCCACCTGAGATTAAGAAGAATAATAGACCTACAATTATGCTAACCTTTACGCTAGTTTTCATATTGATTGAAAGTTTAAGGATTCAATATACAAATTATCTGACTTCTGCTCCAGAATTTATAATATTATTTGGCTGTACGAAGTGTAAGTTCCCTTTATCATCTTCTGCCATTAATACCATACCCTGGCTTTCAATTCCACGCATTTTACGAGGAGCTAAATTCACTAAAACACAAACTTGTTTACCGACTACTTCTTCTGGGCTAAAATGTTCTGCAATACCACTTAAAATAGTTCTTTTGTCAAGTCCTGTATCTATAGTTAACTGAAGTAATTTATCAGCTTTAGGAACTTTTTGAGCTTCTAAAATTGTACCTACACGGATATCAATTTTAGCGAAATCGTCGAAAGTGATTTCAGGTTTAATAGCTGGAATTTCATTTTTAACATCAGATTTTTGCTTAGCAGCTTGAAGTTCTTTTGCTGCATTTAATTTTTCAAGTTGTAAGTTAATTTCAGCATCTTCAACACGTTTGAAGAGGTGTTGTGCTTGACCAATTTCAGCCCCAATTTCTAAGAGAGCTTTCCCTAAATCGTTCCAATTGATATTATTCAGGTTTAGACCTTTTCGTAATTTCTCAGCAGTTGCTGGTAAATAAGGTTCTAAAAGTATAGTTAGATTAGCCGTTAACTGTAAACAGTTAAAAAGCACGTCTGCAGTTTTTTGAGGATCAGTAGCAAATAATTTCCAAGGCTCAAAGCTTTGTAAATATTGGTTACCAAATCCAGATAATTTCATAATTTCTAATAAAGCAGCTCTGAACTCAAACTTCTCAGTTCTAGTTTCTACTTCTTTAGTTGTTTCAACTATTTTTTGGTAAAGAGAGGCATGTTCAGGAGCATTTATTGCTTCAGAAGGAGAAGGAATTTTTCCGTCGAAATATTTATGAGTTAAAACGAAAACACGTTGAACGAAGTTTCCTAGATTATTAACTAATTCGTTATTAACTTTTGCTTGATAACTATCTGTAGTATTATCACTTCCGTCGTATTTCCAGATGAAGTCGTTATCTTTAGTTTCAGGCATATTTGCTGTTAAAACATAACGTAATTCATCTTCTCTGCCTGGCATTTCTTCAAGGTATTCATGTAACCAAACAGCCCAATTTCTTGAAGTAGAAATTTTATTTCCTTCAAGATTTAAGAATTCGTTAGCAGGAACATTGGTTGGAAGCACTAATTCACCATGAGCTTCGAGCATGGCAGGGAAAATAATGCAATGGAAAACGATATTATCTTTTCCAATGAAGTGAATTAATTGAGATTCTCCATTTTTAGTCCAATAATCTTCCCAAGAATTTCCTTTAACCCAAGTAGGTTTATCGGTATTTTTAGCAAAGAAGTCTTTAGTAGCAGAAATATATCCAATTGGAGCATCGAACCATACATAGAGTACTTTTCCTTCGCTACCTTCAATTTCTTTAGGAACTGGTACACCCCAAGAGAGGTCGCGAGTTACGGCACGAGGTTTTAGTTTATTTTCGCCTTCACCAAGCCAACTCATGCATTGGCCATAAACGTTCGATTTCCAAAGGTCTTTTTTAGAAGCCACCCAGTCTTTCAACCAAGCATCTTGATGTTTACCTAAATCGATATACCAATGTGTAGTTTCTTTTTTAATTGGAGTTGCTCCAGAAAGTTTAGAACGAGGGTTAATAAGTTCTTCAGGACTTAAAGACTTTCCACATTTCTCGCATTGGTCGCCATAAGCGTCAGGGTTAGAGCAACTTGGGCAAGTTCCAACTATATAGCGGTCGGCCAAGAATTCTTGAGCTTCAGGATCGAAGAATTCCAGTGATTTTTTCTCTAATAATTCCCCTTTTTTGTAAAGATCTAAGAAATATTCAGAAGCAGTTTGTTTATGAATATCAGAACTTGTGCGCGAATAGATATCGAAGCTAATACCAAATTTCTTAAAGGCATCGCCCATAATTTTATGGTATTTATCTACGACTTGTTGCGGAGTAACACCTTCTTGTTTTGCTTTGATGGTAATAGGAATACCATGTTCGTCGGAACCGCAAACGAACAAAACATCTTTACCTTTAAGGCGAAGATATCTTGCATAAATATCAGCGGGAATATAACATCCGGCTAAGTGACCAATATGTACAGGTCCATTTGCGTATGGAAGGGCTGCTGTAAGTGTATATCTATTCGAATTTGCAGACATTTTATAATATGTTGAGCAATTGTTCTTTAATCTTTTCTAATTCATCTTTCATACCAACTACGATTTTCTGAATATCAGCATCGTTGGCTTTGCTGCCTATGGTATTAATTTCTCTACCAATTTCTTGGGCTAAGAAACCTAATTTTCTTCCGGCATCGTGGCTATCGTTTTTAACCATTTCGCGGAAGTATTGAAGGTGGCCACTTAGACGAACTTTTTCCTCGGTGATATCTAATTTTTCGAGATAATAAATTAATTCCTCTTCTAAGCGATTAGCATCAACACCAGTTAAACCAAGCGTAGCATGAAGATTTTCGCTTAAACGTTTTCTCATTCTTTCGATGCGAGGCTGTTCGAAAGGTTGAATTTTAGTTTTACCTTCATCGATAGCATCTATACGAAGTAAAATATCTTCGAGTAGGTGTTTTCCTTCTTTAATTCGGAACTCAACAACCTGGTCTAAAGCCTGATTTAAAGCCGATTTAAGTTGAGCTAAATCGTTTTCAGAAGCTGTAGAATCATCGGTTTTGAAGGCTTCTGGATTACGTAAAATTGACTCTAATAGTCCATTTTCAGAAAGGCCAACAGATTGAGTAAATTCTTTAATTTCTTTATAAAGTGCACGAACTACAGGCATATTTAAACGACCACCTGAATCGTTATTGATAGGTTCAGCAATAACCCAAACATCGGCTTTACCGCGATTTAATTTTTCAGAAACTTTAGAACGGATTTCATGTTCAATTTCTCTAAATTGTGTTGGCAATTTTAGAACTATGTCCATGTTGCGGCTATTTAAGCAGCGAATTTCAACACGTAATCTATAGTTTTCGCTTTCTGCGGCTCCTTTTCCAAAGCCGGTCATCGATTGTAGCATGCTATATTATTTTGTGCAAAAATAGGGAATTAGTCGCTGATAAATTTGTTTTTATGTTTTTATGTTGAAAAGATTTATAAATCGATATAATTCGAGCACTTTTGTGCGTTACATTTGCGATAATTTAGAGTTTTCATGAATCCGAAAAAAGTCTTTTTATTCCTTTTGGCTTGTTTACTCGTTTTGGGTATCACAGCAAGTTTCTTCCCAGAAGATGGTATTCAAATTACCGATAAGTATACCTTGCGTTTTGCAAATTTGAAGGAAATGTTAAACGATACTATCGAGTATAAAGATGCTAGCTTCGCCCTTGAGGTTAAAAGAGATAGCTTGTTTATTCGGGATTCATTGAATATAGCTGATTCTTTGAAAATCTTCCGCAACGACCCTAATGATTCTTCTCGAATTAAATACCACGATGCTTATAAAGAAATTCTTTATCCCTTTTTTGCAGCTCTCGATTCGGTTCGTGAAAACGAAAAAGAACTTATTCGTGTAGTACATTATGGAGATTCTCAAATTGAGGGAGACCGTATAAGTGGATATCTGCGCGATCGTCTGCAAGAATTATTTGGAGGTTCTGGAGCAGGATCAGTACCAGCCGTGCAACCTATTGCAGCTGCGTCGGTATTTCAAAGTGCTTCAGAGAATTGGACTCGATATGCCATTTTTGGAACCATAGAACAAAAGGCGAGTCATAAGCGCTATGGAGCTATGCTGGCTGTTTGTACCTACGAAGGCAACTCTGCAAGTATTCGTTTTAGCAAAAGCAATATAGGTTATCCAAGAAATAAAGAAATAAAAACTATACGTGTTTACTACGGAAAAACTGACGGAAAAACTAGTGTTTCTGTGGGAGAGAAAACAATTGATTTGCCAGCTACAGAGTCGGTTAACGTAGTTAAATTATCGTTTGAGTCGCTTCCAAATGTATTCACATTGAACTTTAGAGGGCCATCGCCAGAGGTTTACGGAATAGCGTTAGATGGTGGCCCGGGGGTTACGGTAGATAATATTCCAATGCGAGGAAGTGCCGGTACGCGTTTTACAGCCGTTGAAAAGGCCGGATATAAGAAGATGATGAGCTTAATGAATACTCGTTTAGTTCTAATGGAGTTTGGTGGAAATATGCTTCCATCTGTGGGTGGCCCCAAAAGTGTTGAGAAATATAAAGAAGAATTTAAACGCCAGTTGGAATACATGAAAGAGGTTGCTCCTGAGGCAGCCATCATAACAATTGGACCAGCTGATATGAGTAAAAGAGTGAATGGTAAACTTCAAACTTATCCGTACCTGCCAGAGGTGAGAGATGCCTTGCGCGAAGCTTCTTTTGAAACGGGCTGTGCATTTTGGGATATGTATGCCGTTATGGGTGGGTATAATTCAATGCCTGGTTGGGTTAAACAAGGTTTAGCAGGAAAAGATTATATACACTTTACGAGAAAAGGTTCAGAAAAAATGGCAGAAATCTTTACACAAGCTTTAATTAACGATTATAACGAATATAGATTTTTACAACAAATGAAGCGTTTACGAGAAGACGCTGAAGCTAAAAAATAATGCGAAAAATACTTCTTTATATCATATTTGTTTTTGCTGCGGAATTGAGTATTCATGCTCAATACCCAGTGTATCCTATACAAGAACATCCGTACGAGTTTGTACGTTATGATATGAATAAAATTTACTCGCCAGGAGATAGTACTCGTTTGATGAATTTTTTCAAAAAAATGGACGATTTAATCTTCAAGGGTAAAGGAAATATCAATATAGTACATCTTGGAGGATCTCACGTGCAGGCCGACATTCACAGTGGACGTTTTAGAGAAAAATTAGAACATATGTTGCCAGGAGTAAGTGGTCCACGTGGATTTGTTTTTCCATTCAAAATGGCAAAAACGAATAGTCCTGCAAATTATACCGTGAATTATACCGGAAATTGGATTTCGTGTAGAAATGTACAAGCTGCAGCATGCGAATTGGGACTAAGTGGAATAAGTGTTTCGACCTTCGATACCTTAACCGAAATTAGTATCAACCCGAATAATAAGCAAATTGGATGGTACGATTTTAATAAGCTTAGAATATATCATAAAATTGATAGTACATCGTATAGTATAGAGCCAATAAGTAATTTAGAATATACATTAAATACATATCCAGACAAGGGATACACAGAAATCGTATTTAATGGATATGAAACAGTAGCGCATTTTAAAATTCGAAAAACAGAAGATAAACAAGGCTTTTTTACGCTTTTTGGAGTTCAATTTGTAAATGATGATCCAGGGTTTACCTATCATTCCATTGGAGTTAATGGCGCATCGGTTCCGAGTTATTTAAAATGTAGTTTGTTTACCCAGCATTTAACTTCGTTAAAACCCGATTTAGTATTGTTAGGAATTGGGGTAAATGATGCACATGGAAGCAGCTTTAGTAAAGAACAATTTAAAGAGAATTATAGAAAATTATTGAAGAATATTCAAGCAGCGTCACCTGGCTGTGCAGTGGTTTTCATAACCAATAACGACACCTATTTCAAAAAGCGATATATCAATTATAATGGTGGTATAGTACGTGAAGCTATGTTTGAGTTAGCGAAAGAAAATGGTATGGCAGTGTACGACTTATTCAGTATAATGGGTGGGTTTGGAAGCATGGCTACTTGGCAAGCAAATGGCTTAGCTGCTGCTGATAGAATTCACTTTACCGGTGCTGGTTACAGATTGGTAGGCGACTTAATGTTTGAATCGATAATAGATAGATATACAATTTACTTAAAACAACAACATAAATAGATGTTTTCTATAGACTTTGCTAAATTATTAGAGACCTTCTTTGTTTTCTCTCCCGAAGCTCCATTCTTGTTTACAAGACTGATGTTTTGGATATTTTTCCTAATAGTTTTAGGGATTGATATGTTTGTTTATAAAAACAAACCCATTCGATCGCTTTTCTTATTTGGAGTTTCCGTTTTCTTCTATTATAAAACGAGTGGATTGTTTTTCTTGCTGTTGTTGTTAACAATAACCATGGATTATAATTTTTCGAAAATTATACATCGCTCAAGTAACAAAGCATTACGTTTGTTTTTAGTAAGTACTTCTGTAATTGTAAACTTGTCTATACTTGGTTTCTTCAAATATGCATATTTCTTTACCGAAAGTTATAATGCATTATTTAATGGAGATTTAAAGGTGATTAATCATCTTGCAGTATTGGGAAATAACATGTTAGGTACAGGTTATTTTGATGTAGATAGAATTATTCTTCCAGTAGGAGTGTCGTTTTATACATTTCAAACCTTATCGTATACTTTAGATGTTTATAAAGGGAAATTAGAGCCAGCAAAACGATTAATAGATTTCGGTTTTTATGTATCCTTCTTCCCGCAATTGGTTG
>DATCKI010000153.1:0-3238 GCA_036562365.1 Bacteroidia bacterium
CGCTATGTTCAAGAATTAAGAAGTATGCCATTTGTAGAGCAAACCTATCCGGTAGTTATTGGAAGTGGTGAAGCCCGCTTTTTAGATGGAAAAACTGCCGGAGTACAAGTTTTAGGTAGTGACGCTCCAGAATATGTGATTGGCCCAACACCTGATAAAATTAAGGAAGGTAAAATATCTGATTTAAATTTACCTGATGCTGTTTCTGCAGAGTTTTTTAATGGAAAGTCTTGGAATACTGATCTGTATATCAACAAAGCTATTGAGATTAATGGTAAAAGGGCCGTGGTAAAAGTAATCACGGAGCAAGCTCAAGCTTTTGGGGGAAACTATATCTATACCAGTTTAACAAATGCCCGACATTTAGGTAATGTTGCGCCAGGTAAAGTGAGTTTAATTTGTGTGCGATTAATAGATCCTAGTTATAAAAAAGAAGCCATTGCGGCTATAAATAATCAATTCCCTAACCTGCGCGCATGGGACGTTAAGAAACTTCAGCAGTCTACCGTTAAAGAAATTCTCGTTTCTTCTAATATGGGTATGAGCTTTGCTACTTTGGTAATTTTTGCCATGGTTTCGGGTTTCTTTATTATCGGTTTAACTCTATACTCTTCTGCATTAGACAGAGTGAAGGATTACGGTACTTTAAAAGCTATAGGTGCTAAAAATAAATTTGTAAATAGATTATTAATTGCGCAAGCTTTCTTGTATGCAATCATTGGATTTACTATTTCATTTTTATTATTGTTGGGTTTTGCTCAAGGTGTTAAACCTAGCGGATTAGAAATAAATTTTAGTGTAGGTTTCGTGTCGTTTTTATTGGGAATAACTCTATTTATTTCCATTGGAGGTTCTCTCTTTGCCGTTAGAAAAATTAATAAACTTGAACCAGCGTCAGTATTTTAAGATGAAAAGAATAGTGTTTTTAATCGGTATATGTTCAGTTTGTAGCTTAAATATTTTTGCGCAAGATGTAAGCTTGGAAGAAGTGCTTCGTAATTCTACTAATCAGAATGTTATCCAAGCTGATAAGCAGGTAGAAATTGAGAAAATTAAACTGAAAATTCAACAAAGCAAAAGAGTTCCTAATATTTTTGGGGAAGCTAATTTGCAACGAAATTTAATAGTTCCAACTACGCCGGTTCCTGCGGTGGCCTTTAATCCTAATGCAGCCGCCGGTGAAATTATGCCTCTGCGTTTTGCTACTAATTGGACGGCTAAAGCTGGGCTACAACTATCATTCGATATTTTTAATCCAGAAACCGAAGGAAATATCCGCGAAGCAAAACTTCGTCAACAAAAGGCATTAATAGATCAAAAGGAAACTAAACGTAATGCCGATAATGAAATTAGAAATCTCTATGCTCAGGTTGTTCTTGCTCAAAATCAATATCAAGTTGCTCAAGAGTTATTAGATAATTATCTAGTTACTTTAAATATTATGAAATTGAGGTATGAGTCGGGGAGAATTAGCGAAATTGAGATGAATAATACACTTAAAAAAGTTTATGAATTAGAACAGTTAGAAAAGGAAGCTCAATTGGTTTTATTAAATAAAAAGATTGCGCTTTTACCTTATTATAATGTCGATTTTAATGCTTATTTCTCGACTCCTATTGAAGATGTATTAAGTACAACTAAATCTACTTATTCAAAAAGTAATACGGAATCTTTGGAGATTGATAGAGCTTTAAATGATTTGAAAATTAAAAACATTAATATGTTGGCTGCACCTAAATTAACTTTAAATGGATATTTAGGTTCGCAGTTTTATAATAATCAATTTAGACTTTTTGATACCGATTACTGGTTTGGTACTAGTTATGTGAATTTGGCTTTACGTTTACCAATAACTGAAGCTTATGAGCGTAGCTTACTAAAGAAGCAACTGAAATATGAAAGTACTATTATTGAAAGTAAGTTGTTAAATTCTAATTCGAATGATAATATTGAAGAATTACAACGTAAAAATGAGATTCAAATCTTAGAAGCTAAAGTGAAAAATCAGGAACGTATTGTAAAACTTTCTGATAGTAATAAGGAAATTCTTAAAGCTCAAGTTGAGGAAGGTACGGTGTTAGTAACTGAATACAATAAGGAATTAGAAAGTTATTTAGACCAAATGAAGAAGTATTGGCAAGCACAATACGACTTGCTTCAAAAGTTATTGAAATAAAAAAAGGTTGAGTCTGAATTGGCTCAACCTTTTTAGTATAATAATTGTTTATTGGGTTATTCAAACATCCAAACAGCTTTATTTTCGTAGTTGTTTTCTTCAGCTTCTTTCAGTATAAAGTGTGCTACATTAGCTCTTGAAATTTGCGTTTTGCCTTTAATGTTAATAGCTTCATCGCTAGCTTTGTAAACTCCAGTTAATGGCACATCTGTTAATCCACCTGGCCTTACTAATGTATATTTTATTCCACTATTTCTAATGAATGTTTCATTTTGGTTATGATCAGCAAGTGGAACTCTTAAGACTAAATCACAAACTATAAAACGAATAGGTTGTGGCATATATACTTTACTTTCATTCGCTCCTAAACTCGACATGTAAATTATTTTGTTTACACCTTCCGATTTCATAGCCTCTACGATATTTTCTATGCCTTTGCAAACTTCAGGGTTCCTTTTTCTAAGTGAGCCGCAACCTAAGGTTGAAATGCACAAATCAGAGCCTGATACTGCTTGTTTTATAGCTTCTTTATCGCTTAATTGTGCTTCTATTACTTTTAAATTATTATGAGTTATTTGTATAGCCTCTTTTCTTCTAACGTAGGCTTTTACTTTATGTCCAAGTTCTAAGGCTTGTTGGATTAAAATTTGACCTGTTTTTCCGCTTGCACCAAATAATGTAATTTCCATAGTATTGAATTTGTATAAAAGTATGGAAAGTTAAGAATTATTACTCTTTTATACGTAACCAACCTAGAATCTCGTCGTATTCAATTTTATAAAGATTGTCTTTATTTATGAGTTTAAATTCGGCTCTAGAGCTTGCATAAGGTCCAGGATTTTGTTGAATAATTTCAATTTTGTCTTGGTTTACTTTCGAGATAATGGCAACATGTCCGTATTTATTAAAAATATTTCCATCAAAAACTAGGAGGTCGCCAACTTTGGGTTTACTTTTACTTGAATTCGTATATTGAATAAGGTTACGCCTTTTATTCAATTCACCGTCTTTAACTTTAGGGTCGAAGAAGTCTTTTGCATGCCCATAACTGTCGGGCATTTT
>DATCKI010000159.1:0-1895 GCA_036562365.1 Bacteroidia bacterium
GAAATAGAAAAACCAATTATTGCATACAAGAATGCTTGAGCTATTAATAATCTATTTACAAATCTATTTTTAGCACCAATTACTTTCAAAGTTCCATAATCTTTCACCCTATCCAAAGCCGAAGAGTATAGCGTTAAACCAATAATGAAGAAGCCTGAAACCATGGCAAAAATCACTAATGTTGCGAAGCTCATACCCATATTAGATGAAACTAATATTTCTTTAATGGTCGATTGTTGCAGTTTTTTCACATCCCATGCTCTTAGGTTCGGGAATTGATTATTAATGGCAGCTATAGTTTCATTTTTACGACTTGGGTCTGTTAATCGAACACAGATTAAACTTACTTTATCTGGTGGAACATTACCTAAATATCTGGCATTGGTCAAATTCGTATATATATAATTCCCACCAAATGCTTGCGCTTGAATGGTAATAACCTTAACTACAGCACTTTTTCCATTAATTTCAATAGCCTTATTAAGATACAAATCTGTATCCCACGATTTACCATTAAAATATTCAGCGGCAACGGCATCAGGTAGGTTTAAATCTGATATGTTACCTTCTTTAATTTTATCAGGAGTGGGGCCTATCACATATTCAGGAGCGTCACTACCTAAAACTTGTACTCCGGCAGTTTTTCCATCTAAAAAGCGGGCTTCACCACTTCCAATAACTACCGGATAGGTTTGCTCTACAAATGGCATACTTCTTAATTCTTGAACATAGCGAGCATCAATTTTATTAAGAGTACTAGCATTTACCGTTTGCGATTCAATTACCCAAATATCTCTTTCATTTACATTGGCATTACCCACCAAATTTCCCATCAATTCCATAAGGAAAAGAAGTAATCCAACTTGCTGGCCAATAAGAAATATACTTATTACAATAGCCATGATTATACCAATAGATTTGGCACGATCGAAGCGTATAAATTTCCAGGCTAGTCGAATCATTTTAAATGAATTTTACATTCAACTTTTTGATTAATCAATAATTTATCGGCGCCCTCGGTAATTTTAACGGTAAAGCGTCGAACACGACGGTCGCTAGCCTCACCAATGGTTTCATAAATTATCGACTTATTTTGCAAACTAGCTCCAACAAAATCAAGTTTACCTTTAGCAATAAGCTCCGTTTGGCCTACTAAATTCAGGTCTACTTCTTGCCCTATGGCCAACTTATTAGCATATAATTCATCTAATTCCCCTTCAACTACTAATTCAGTTATGGGTGCTAATTCACCAAAAACAGAATTGGTATTTAAAACAGTACCAACACTTATATCATATTGAATCAAAATACCATCTTGCAGTGCTTTAAATGATTTATCATTTACGGCAACTTGTTTAGATTGTAGTGCCACACGTTGTTCATTCAATGCTGCTTTCTGTGCAACCAAATTTTGCTTTTGACGATCAAGAGCTAATTTTTGCTCCATGTAAGCAATGCTATCTTGAAATACTTTTTGAGGTGTTTCAGCCTTATTAGCAAGCAAACGTTTAGAAGTTTCATAGTCCTTTTTCAATTTAGCTAGTTTTAATTCAGCTGAATTGATATCTATACTAAGAGCTTTAATATTCTCTTCTGCACTTGATAAACTAGCCTTTGATTGATCGACCTGAAGTTTTTCGCTTACAGCTTCCATTTCGAAGAGTACATCACCTACTTTCACTTGGTCGCCCAATTGTTTATAGATTTTCACCACCTTGCTCGGACTCGTAACCGATAATTTTACAATTCCACCTTGGGGCAAAACCTTTCCAATTCCAACAACGAAATCTGGTTCTACAGGATTAAGGTTAGAATTATCTTTATTTCCACCACAAGAAACTAGTAAAATACTAGCCAAAATTGCACTATTTATAATCTTCTTCATTTGAAATGGT
>DATCKI010000160.1:0-3853 GCA_036562365.1 Bacteroidia bacterium
ATATCGCTCCGTTTCTGGTATGGTACCAGAAGGTTATTATACTACAGAAATTGGTAAAGCTCAAATTGTTCAAGAAGGTAATGATTGTACAATTGTAACATACGGTTTTGGTGTACATTGGGCTCTAGAAGTGACTAAAAAGGCAGGCATAAATAATGTTGAAATTATAGACCTAAGAACTTTATTACCTTGGGATAAAGAAACAGTGGCTGCAAGTGTTAAGAAAACTGGCAAAGTGCTTGTTTTACATGAAGATACAATTACCGGAGGTATAGGTGGCGAAATTGCTGCTTGGATTTCTGAAAATTGTTTCGAATATTTGGATGCTCCAGTTAAGCGTTTAGCTTCATTGGATACTCCTGTGCCATTTGCTCCTAATTTGGAATGGAATTTCCTTCCGAAGAGTAGAATAGCACAGACCTTAAACGACTTATTGAATTATTAATTTACAATCCCTATGGTAAGAACTAATTGGACAAGAGAAGAAGTAGCAGAAATATATCAAAAACCATTAATTGATTTAGTATTTGAAGCGGCACGTATCCATCGCGAAAATTTTAATGGAAACGAAGTGCAAATGAGTACTTTGCTTTCTATTAAAACAGGTGGATGTCCGGAAGATTGCGCGTATTGTCCGCAAGCAGCACGTTATAATACAGGTGTTAAAGGAACTCCACTTTTAAATGAAGAGGAGATAATAAATGCAGCATTGGCCGCTAAAGATAGTGGGTCGAGCCGATTCTGTATGGGAGCCGCTTGGCGCGAAGTAAAAGATAATAGACATTTTGACCAGGTGGTTGGATTGGTGAAAAATATTACCGATATGGGTATGGAAGTTTGCTGTACGCTAGGTATGTTAAACGAAGAACAAGCCAAGCGATTGAAAGAAGCCGGTTTATATGCCTATAACCATAATTTGGATACCTCCCCTGAATATTACGATAAGATTATTCAAACGCGTACCTACGAAGATCGTTTGAATACTTTAGAAAATGTTCGTAATGCTGGTATTTCAGTATGTTGTGGTGGAATTGTTGGTATGGGTGAGCAAGAAACCGATAGAATTGGATTGCTGCAAACCTTAGCTTCATTACCGAAACACCCAGAAAGTGTTCCTATCAATGCCCTTGTTGCAGTGAAAGGAACTCCACTTGCTGATCAAGAAAAAATTCCGTTCTGGGATATGCTTCGTTGCATAGCTACTGCACGTATCATTATGCCTAAAAGTATGGTTCGCTTAAGCGCTGGACGTTCAGAAATGAGCTATACTGAACAATTTTTATGTTTCTTAGCAGGAGCAAATAGCATTTTTGCAGGTGATAAATTATTAACTACTCCCAATCCAGAATTCGATAGCGATAAAGCTATGTTTGAATTATTTGGACTTAAAAATATGCCAGCATTTGCATCTGCTTGTAAGGATAAAGTAGAAGCTTAATGAATTTTCCACAGAATTTATTACATAAATTACATGCAAGAGAACGCGAAAATAATTTGCGTTCTCTTGCTGTTTATAAGCCAGATTTGATTGATCTTGCAAGTAACGATTATTTGGCATTTTCTAAATTACAATTGCCTGAATTACCACTCCCACACGGAAGTACTGGCTCAAGGATGATTTCTGGAAATCACCCTGTTTTTGCTATGTTAGAAAATGATCTATTACCTAATTTCCATTGTTGCGAAGCAGCTCTTTTTTATAATTCTGGATATACAGCTAATCTTGGTCTAATCTCGGCTATAGCTCAACGAGGCGATTGCGTTATTTACGATGAATATGTGCATGCATCAATTAGAGATGGTATTCGACTAGGTTTCGCACAAAACTATTCTTTCCAACATAACAATTTAGATTCACTTAAACAGAAGCTAGTTCTTGCAAAAGGAACTATATATGTTGTTATAGAATCGGTATATAGCATGGGTGGAGATTTGGCTCCATTAAAAGAAATTATTGAGCTGTGTCGTGAATTTGGAGCCTTTTTAATTGTGGATGAAGCGCATGCTTTAGGTGTTTACGATAATGGATTATGTGTAGATTTGAAAGTTGAAAATGAGGTTTTTGCTCGTGTGTTTACCTATGGTAAAGCTATGGGCGGGCACGGTGCTTCGGTTTGTGGTTCGGCTTTGTTAAAGGAGTATTTGCTTAATTTTTCGCGCGCTTTTATTTATACGACGGCTAGTCCACCTTCAGAAATAGGCCGACTAATACAGCTAATACATTACTATCAATCTCCTGCAGGCGCAAAACAAAAACAATTATTGCGGAGTATTATAAATGAGTATAGGGCTTTTGCCGATTTATTTGGATTTAAATCAACTGAAACTGCCATACAATTTATAGAAACAGGAAGTAACGATTCAGCTATTGCCCTAGAGCAAAAATTGATGCAGAGTGGTTATTTTGTAAAGGCAATTAAAAGTCCGACCGTTGAAAAAGGAAAAGAAGGCGTTCGTATTACCTTACATGCTGGACTGCCAAATGGAATGTGGACGCGATTTTTCGAAATATTGAAATAAAATGAAACAGTATTTTGTAACTGGAATAGGTACAGATATAGGAAAAACCGTGGTTTCTGCTGTATTATGCCGTAGACTAAATGCGGCCTATTATAAACCTATTCAAGCGGGTAATTTAGAAAATTTAGAAAGTGATTTTATTAAAAATTTAGTTCCTGGAATTACCATATTCGAAACAAAATATAAATTGAATAATCCGCTTTCGCCACATTTAGCGGCTAAGTTAGATAATGTTCGTATAGATATTGAAAATATTACTCTCCCTAATTTTAAAGAGAGTTTAATTGTAGAGGGGGCCGGTGGAATATTAGTTCCATTAAATGATGAATTTACCATTTTAGATTTAATAAAGAAGCTAAAATTGCCTGTAATAGTGATAGTGAAACATTACTTAGGGAGTATTAATCATAGCCTTTTAACATGTGAAGTATTAAAGCAAAGTGGGGTAGAAATAGCAGGAATAATTTTCAATGGAGAAAGTAATGAAGAGTCGGAAAAAATAATATTAAAAAGGACTCAAATTCCATGTATAGGGAGAATTCCAGAATTAGAAAAATTGAATCAAGAAGCAATAGAAGAAGCTTCAAAACAGTTGAAAATATGACGTATTCAGAAAAAGATCACAAATATATTTGGCATCCGTTTCACAGTTATTCTGATAAGCCTGACCATATAGAAATTGTAAAAGGAAAGGCAGAGTTTTTGATGGATGCTGATGGAAATTCGTATATAGATGCTAATAGTTCTTGGTGGGTGAATTTGCATGGGCATTCTCATCCTTATATTAACCAAAAAATTGCAGAACAATTAGCCGAATTAGAGCATGTGATTTTTAGTGGGATGACACACAAACCTGCTGTAGATTTGGCAGAAAGACTAGTAAACTTTCTAGGTGAGGGAAAAATTTTCTTTTCTGATAATGGTAGTACTGCGGTAGAAATTGCTTTAAAACTGGCAATACAATATTGGAAAAATAAAGGGGTAAATAGAAGTAAGTTTTGGGCTTTTGAAGGTAGCTATCACGGTGATACATTTGGAAGTATGAGTGTAAGTGAAAGAGATGTATTTACCAATGCATTTCAAACACATATGTTTGATGTAGAGTATTTTCCAATTCCTACTTCAGAAAATATTGAAGATATTTTGAATGCTATGAAAAGGGCATATGAAATAGAGGCTCCAGTTGCATTTATTTATGAGCCATTAGTTCAAGGTGCAGCCGGAATGCGTATGTATGCCCCTGTACATTTAAATCAGATTTTATCATTTTGTAAAGAGCAAAATATCATTCGTATTGCCGATGAAGTTATGACCGGTTTTTATAGAACAGGTA
>DATCKI010000162.1:0-7709 GCA_036562365.1 Bacteroidia bacterium
GAAATAAACGAGTACGAGCAAGGTACTTCCTATAAATCCCCATTCTTCACCTACTGCAGAGAAAATAAAGTCGGTATATTGTTTAGGTACGAATCTATATTTTGTTTGCGTACCTTCTAAGTAACCTTTACCTGTTAAGCCACCAGAACCAATGGCAATTTTACTTTGATTTACGTTATATTCTACCCCTTTTGGGTCTTTTAATTTTCCTACTAGTACTAATATACGGTCTCTTTGATGTTTTTGAAGTACGTTATTTATGAGATAATCTGTTCCAAAAACGAGGCCAGAAAACATGATACCAGAGATTAAGGTAAGGGCTATAAGTCCTTTACTAGCTCTGAATAAAAAAGCAATAATAAGAGTTAAACCAGCAATTACAGAAAGTAAAATTATTTTATCGACCAATACGGTTGTAAGAACTACAATTACGGCAAGTACTGCATATACTAATACAAGTCCAGTAAATCCTTCTCTGTATAGTACTAAGAACAGTGCCATAAATGCAACGGTAGAACCTGTGTCGTTTTCGAGTAAAATAAGTAAGGCAGGTAGGAAAAATAAGCCAAGAGCTATAAGACCTTGACGTGATAATTTTACGTTTAAATCGAAGAATTTAAAAATGGTAGTTCCAGGTCCACCGAAGTTGAATGATTTATCACCCATAAATTTTGCTAGCACCAATGCGGTTGCAAATTTTCCAAACTCGGAGGGTTGAAACTTTAGACTTTCAGTAATTACAAACCAGGATTTACTACCAGAGACTTCTTGTCCAATTATTAATACCCCGATAAGGAAGAGCAAGGCCAATCCGTAAATAGGATATGCAAAAGCAGTGAAGAAGTGGTGATTCATAAACATGATTATGAAAGCAGCCAAAAGAGAAATAGCAATCCATAATAACTGACGGCCATAAGAAGTTGAAAGGTTAAAGATATTGCCATCACCTTCCATTTGAGAAGCGGCATAAACATTCATCCATCCAAAGAAAACGATGAATAGATAAAGTATAACCATTAACCAGTCTATTTGCGTATCTCTTCTACCCATTATTAATTGGTTTTAGGTGATGGTTTAATTAAAACTCCATTAAACATTCTATTTTCCATATCCTTCCTTTTCACTTCGCCATAAATATATTTTTCGATCATTAAGCTTGCGATAGGTGCGGCCCAAGTTGCTCCGTAACCTGCGTTTTCTACAAGAACGGCAATAGCAATTTTAGGTTGGTCGAGTGGGGCAAAAGAAACGAAAACAGAGTGGTTATCGCCGTGTGGATTTTGGGCGGTTCCGGTTTTTCCACCCATGGTTAAATCAGGAATTTTTACTGAACGCCCCGTACCCCCGGTCATTACAAGTCCCATAGCTTCAACTATGACTTCCATATGTTTAGGGTCTACGCCAGTATTATTTTTCTTGAATTTATTTATAGTCTCATCGTCAATTTTTTTGCCTAAGTGCGGGGTTATCCACCAACCTCTATTTGCAATAGCGGCAGCCATATTGGCTAACTGAAGGGCATTTGCTTTAATCTCGCCTTGTCCAATTCCTAACGAAATAATAGTGGTAGCTTTCCATTTACCTTGTCCGTACCATTTGTCGTAAAAGGTAGTTTTTGGAATAAGTCCTGATTTTACATTAGGAATATCGCTATCAGGGAAATTAGTACCTAAGCCGAATGCAGTAACATAATTTCTCCAAACCTGATAACCTTCTTCAGCAGTTTTTCCATGATTTATAATATCACGGAAAGTTGCACAATAGTATGGATTACAAGAAGTTTGGATAGAGTATCGTAAGTCAGGCGACCCTGCGTGAGGGTGACATTTTACGACGTGATTACCTACTCTAAAACCACCACCACAAGGATAACGTGTTTCAGGCTTTAGCACCCCTAATTGAAGTCCAATAGCTGCATTTAAAAGCTTGAAGGTAGAACCAGGCGGGTAACCATCCATAACTGCACGGTTAAATAGTGGCAGGTTTTTGTCCATTACTAGAGTACCGTAATTTTTACGAATACCACGTCCAACTAGTAAATTAGGATCATAACCAGGAGCCGTAACCATTGCTAAAATTTCGCCAGTTGCGGGTTCAATAGCAACAATAGCCCCCTTTTTATTGGCCATTAATTTTTCTCCGTATTCTTGAAGATTAATATCAAGGGTAGTAGTTAAGTTTTTACCAGCGATAGATGCGGTATCGTAATCGCCATTCATATAGGAACCTTTAGGATTACCAAGGTTATCTACATAAATATTTTTCACCCCTTTCACACCACGAAGAACTTCTTCATAACTCTTTTCAATACCTGTATTACCTATATAATCGCCGGGTTTATAGTATTTATCTTCTTTTAGAGTTTTATCGTCAACCTCGCTAATATAACCGAGAACATTAGCAGCAATAGGTTTAGGGTATTTACGAAGGATACGAGGTTGCAGGAAGAAGCTAGGGAATTTGTACATTTTTTCCTCCAGAGTAGCTACTTCCAGTTTTCCCATTTGTTTAATGATAGGGGTGGGAGTACTTTTAGCAAGCCGACGTTGTTTAATTTGTTCGTTTATAGATTGAAGACTTTTTCTGAATTCTTCAATTTTGATATCAGCAAGTCGGCAAAGTTCAAGAGTATCATGTTCTTGAAGTTCTGCAGGAACGACCATTAAGTCGTAGCTAACTTCGTTATAAACCAATACTTCACCATTACGATCGAGAATATACCCACGAGCAGGGTATTGGGTATATTTACGAATTGCATTTGAATTAGCTACTTTTTTATAGGTAGGGTCGAAAATTTGTAGGTTAGCCAGTTTAATAATAAAGGCTAATGCGGTAATAACGAAGATACCTATGAAAATCCACTTTTTATTTTCCGTATTATCCATTATTTACTTCCTGAACTTTTAGCAAAGAAGCCCATAGCGGCTATAGTAATGAGTAATAAAGTTACAAAACCACTACTTATAGTACGTAGTAAGGTAAAGAAGAAGTTTTTAAAACTAAAGACTTCGATGAAAAATAATGCCCAGTGGTGAATGAGGATAAAGAAACCGGCATAAAGAATAAAGTTCCCCAAACCGAATTTTTCTATAGTAAGGAAATCGTCTTTACCGTATCCTTCACGAGGTGCAAAAGCTCTTAAGATTGGTCCTCTAAAGAAGGTTGCAATTACGCAGGCTGCAGCATGAATACCACCTGAAGCTTCGAACATATCAATAGCAAGGCCAGTAGCGAAAGCTAAAAGTAGAATTACATGTCGTTCTGTAAATACAGGAAGTAATATTAAGAAGAAGATATAGAATTGAGGATTAATGAAATAGTCTATATTCAATTTATTCAAGAAGAATAATTGAACGACCAGACAAATAATCCACCATATTGCATATTTAATGACAGAGCTACCCATTATTCCACGTCTCCTTTCCTAGCTTCAGCTTCTAATGCTTCTTGTTCTTTTTTAGGGATATAATCGACCGCATACACATAACTGATGGTCGTAAGAGATTGCATAGGTTTGATATCGAGGGTTAAATAACCTTCGTCGGAATCGACTTTAAAACCAGAAACGGTTCCAATTGGAATTCCTTCTGGGAAAATGGAAGAATAAGAAGTAGTTTCGACTGTATCACCAATTTTAACTTCGGTATAAGTTGGGATAAAGTCGAGCGTTAATTTATCTGGTCTAGTGCTTTTCCAGGTAAGGGAACCGAATTCTTTTTTGCCTTTAAGTCGGGCATTTAGGTTCATTTTACGGTGAAGTAGAGAAAGACAAACGGCAAAGTTTTCAGAAACGGTTTTAACTACCCCAACGGCACCAAGTGGGGTAATGATACCCATATCTTTTCGTACACCGTGTTTAGTACCAATATTAATAGTGATGTAGTTGTTAGCTTTATCTACACTATTATTGATTACTTTACCAGGGATATAGCTATACGTTTGTTTATAGATAGTATCGACTGCAGGTCGAGTTCCAGAGAAAACCTTTTGTTGGTCGGCGAGAAGTCGAGCACGGAGTCGAGCATTTTCTTCGGCCAATAATTGGTTTTGTTCGCGTAGGTGCAAATAGTCTTCAGTTTCTGTAATTTTTTCGTTTACAGAGCCAGCTACTGTATTCGCGGCACCAAAAAGTACTACCCTTTGATAGTTGTTATTAAAATAGATTAAAACAAACGATATCCCCAGTAAAATCAGGAGTAAAATAATTCGACTATATTTTCTGAGAAAATCTCCAAAGTTCTGCAAGGGGATTACTTATTTTAAGATTAACGCAATAGGAATGGGAATTTATCGATATTTTTCAATGCGATACCAGTACCTCTCGCAACTGCGCGTAAAGGATCATCAGTAATGTGAACAGGTAATTTAGTTTTCGCAGAGATACGTTTATCTAAACCACGAAGTAAAGCACCACCACCTGTTAAATAGATACCTGTTTTGAAGATGTCGGCACTTAACTCAGGTGGAGTTAATTCAAGTGCACTAAGTACAGCAGCTTCAATTTTAGAGATAGATTTATCTAATGCAATAGCAACTTCGCTGTAAGAAACGGTAGTTTCGCGAGGAATACCAGTCATTAAGTCAGAACCATGAACTTTAAGATCTTCTGGTGGAGAATCTAGCTCAGTTAAAGCGGCTCCAACTTCGATTTTTATACGTTCAGCAGTACGAATACCAATTTTCATATTATGTTGGCGACGCATATATTCTTCAATATCGCTGTTGAAATCGTCACCAGCAACACGAATAGATTTATCACACACAATACCACCAAGCGAGATAACGGCAATTTCAGAAGAACCACCACCTATATCAATAATCATGTTACCAGTTGGTTTACTAACATCGATACCGATACCAATAGCAGCAGCCATAGGTTCGTGAATTAAGTAAACTTCTTTACCACCACAGTGTTCAGCGCTATCTTTTACCGCACGTTTTTCAACTTCAGTGATACCAGATGGGATACAGATAACCATTTTTAAAGATGGTTTAACCAAATTTTTCTTGCCTTGGATTTTTTTAATCATCCCACGAATCATCTCTTCTGCAGCTGTAAAGTCGGCAATTACACCATCTTTTAGCGGACGAATAGTTTCGATTTTTGCGTGGGTTTTACCCTCCATCATAAGGGCGTCTTTCCCGATAGCAATAACTTTATCTGTCTTAATATCCTTTGCAACAATGCTTGGTTCTTCAAGAACAACTTTATCATTATGGATGATAATTGTGTTTGCTGTTCCTAAGTCCATCGCAATTTCTTGCGTCAAAAAATCAAATAGTCCCACCTGAAATATTGTATTTTATTGGTAATCAGTATTCTGTTAACATCGTGGTGTTTTTGTAACACACTCATGCAAAAATAAACTATTTGTTTTGTAAAAAACAACTATTATTTCGCTTGTTTTCAAAATGTTTTATAATAGCCTTTATTAGTGTTTGAAATGACGAACTCCTGTAGTTACCATTGCCATATTTTTCTCGTTACAGAAATCTATGCTTTCTTGGTCGCGTACCGAGCCACCTGGTTGAATTACCGCGGTAACACCAACACCATGAGCCATGCTAACACAATCGTTGAATGGGAAAAATGCATCTGAAGCCATAGTTGCACCATCTAATGATAAACCAGCTTCGTTTGCTTTGTTGATAGCATGACGTAAAGCATCGATACGACTTGTCATTCCTGTTCCGATTCCAACCAATTGTTTGTTTTTCACTAAAATGATAGCGTTCGATTTAGTATGCTTAACAATTTTAACGGCATACATTAAATCTTCAAGTTCTGATTCTGTTGCTGCTCTGTTAGTTACTTGTTTAAGGTCAGAAATTTGTTCTTTAAAATTGTCTTTATCTTGAACTAAATAACCGTTTAATAAGCTTCTAACTTGTTTATCGGTAGTGATATTTCCTTTTTGTTCAAGGATGATACGATTCGATTTTGATTTAAGAATT
Organism: Bacteroidia bacterium; assembly: GCA_036562365.1. GTDB lineage: Bacteria > Bacteroidota > Bacteroidia > CAIKAF01 > CAIKAF01 > JACVCJ01. The sequence continues at coordinate 5,956 of DATCKI010000162.1, forward strand.
TCAAGAGCATCGGCTTCGAAACTAGGAGCGATAACAACTTCGCAGAATAATTTATTAATTTCTTCAGCTGCATCTTTATCTATGGTTTTGTTGCTAATTAAAACGCCACCAAAAGCCGAAACTGGGTCTCCTGCTAAAGCTTTTAAATAAGCTTCTTTTACGGTTGCACCGCTAGCTAAACCACATGCATTATTATGTTTTAGAATAGCGAAAGTAGTTTGGTCGAATTCAGCAATTAAATTAACGGCAGCATCAATATCCAATAGGTTATTATAGCTAATTTCTTTGCCATTATGTTTAGTGAAGAATGCGTTTAAGTCGCCAAAAAATACTCCTTTTTGATGCGGATTTTCGCCGTAACGAAGAGAGTTAGCTTGAGTTGAAGATATTTTAAGTGCTTCAATTTCTTGTTCTTTATTGAACCAATTGAAGATAGCAGAATCGTAATTAGATGAAACTTCGAAAGCTTTAGTAGCAAAGGCTTTGCGTTGAGCTAGAGTGGTTTCTCCGTTTTGAGAACTTAAGATGTCGAGTAAATTTGAATAGTATTCAACGCAAGGAACAATAAGTACATCTTTAAAGTTTTTAGCTCCAGCACGAATAAGAGAGATGCCTCCAATATCGATTTTTTCGATGATAGCAGATTCATCATCGGTAGTAGCAACTGTTTTTTCGAAAGGATAAAGGTCAACAATTACTAAGTCGATGAAAGGAATTGCAAATTCAAGAGCTTCTTTTTGGTCGCTTTCGTTAGCACGACGAGCAAGGATACCACCAAAAATTTTCGGGTGAAGGGTTTTAACACGTCCTCCGAAAACCGAAGGATATTGGGTAAGGTTTTCGACAGGAGTAACAGGAATACCCATAGCCTCGATAAAGGTTTGAGTTCCTCCAGTAGATAAAATTTCAACGTTTAATTCGTGAAGTTTTTGGATAATAGGTTCTAATCCTGTTTTGTCGAAAACGGAAATAAGTGCTCTGCGAATTGCAATTTTTTGTTCCATTGGGATACTGATTTTTGTGTGATTTGCCGAAAAAGTTTGATGACTTGTCTAAAATTGAGTGCAAAGGTCGGATTTTTTATGCAAATTCGTATCGTTAATTTTAAAAATTAAGAGGGCATTACCATGATTTGGACTTTAATGAAGGAAAGTATAAAGTTTGCCTTTGGCTCTCTGTGGGGTAATAAGTTGCGTGCTTTCCTTTCTCTACTTGGAATTGTTATAGGTGTATTCTCCATTATATTGGTTTTGAGTGCAGTTAGCTCCCTTCAAAAGAATGTGGAAAACTCGTTCAATTCTTTAGGTAGTAATGTTGTTTTTGTTGGTAAATGGCCTTGGGATGGTATGGGGCCAGATTATCCTTATTGGAAATACCTTAAACGTCCTAACCCAAATCCACGCGAAATTGAATATATTTTCGAACGTTCTTCTGTAATTGCAGATATTGGTTTTAGAGCACAGCGTACAGTAAGTGCTTCGCACCGCGACCAAAAAGCTTCGTCGTTACAATTAATGGGTATTTCGCATGCGTACGATAAAGTTAGACCGCTCGACATTGAAGAAGGTCGATATTTTACAGAACAAGAGTCTAGAATGGGTAAAAATGTTACGATTCTAGGTAATGATACAAAAGAAGCTTTGTTTGGATCGAACCCAGCTATTGGATCAAGTATTCGTATAAATGGTAAAGTTTACGAAGTAATAGGGGTCTTAAAACCTGAAGGATCTGGTTTTATTGGGGGCTTTAATGAT
>DATCKI010000164.1:0-4037 GCA_036562365.1 Bacteroidia bacterium
TAAAGTATGTTTAGGAGTTGGTTCGTTTATAGCTACATTATCAGAATTTATTTTTTCGAAATTGATAATAAAATAAGTAGTAGCCAAAGCTCCCATACTTACAATAAATATGGCAGCATACTTAAGTAGAGGTTTAAAGTCGAATATTTTTCTAGTGGGTGTTTCGGAAGGTGTTTCTGCTTTTGTTTGAGGTGCATTAGGGTTAAAATGTTCAAGCACTTTCGATTTAACATGCGAAGCATTTAAGAACTCCACTTCAGTTTCAGGTGAAGTGGCTTGAACCATAAAAGCAATAGTATCTGGGTCAATACCATTTTCTTCCAAGAATTTTAATTCCTCCTCATTTAAGGTGGTTACTTGGGCTTTACGGAGTAATGCTTCGAGTTTTTCTATGTTAAATTCTTCGTTCACTTTCTATTATTACATTTAGAATCTAATTAAGTTCAAATTTTAGCAAAATTTTTAGCTTGTTCACTAATCTTTTTCATTGCGTAAAAGAGTCGGCTTTTAACAGTACCTTCGTTACTTTGTGTTATTTCTGCTATTTCTTTTAAAGATAATTCTTCTTTATATCGTAAGATAAATACTTGTCGGTGTTCTTCAGACAATTGTTCAATTATTTGATCTAGTTTTCGCATAAAGTCGTTTTCATCAATTTTATTTTCGATATTTTTTTCACCTTCATTTGTCAATGTATGAGCAATACCGCTTGTATCAGCATCTATATGTTTGCGAATACTTTGTTTGCGGTATTCGTTTTTGCACATATTTGATGCCAGGGTGAATATCCAAGTAGAAAAAGAGTAATTGGTATTGAAAGCCGCTGGTTTTTCAGCTATTTTGATGAAAAGATCTTGAGTAAAATCTTCTGCTAATTCCGTATTACGCCAAAGCATTTTACGGAAATAATTAAACATTTTAAGATGCCATCTATCGTAAATAACCCCAAATGCAAGCTTATCGCCATTAATGGCTTTTTGCATTAGTTCTTCGTCGCTTATGTTAGAGCCGTATAAGGTCATTTACTATGCTAAGATAAGGTAAATTTATTTTTTGTCGGAATATAGGGAATTCGTCTTAACTTTAAAAGCTAATTCCAATGCCCTTTTTATTCTGGTATCAACGCTTTTAGCACTTTTTACATAGTATGCCAAACTTCTTTGTTTGCCTACGGTAAAGGTATCGAATCGGGCTTTAAAATCTTCATCTTGACTTAAAACAACTTCTAATTCTTCTGGAAGTTCTAAAATATTAGCATCAATCCATTCAAAAATTACCAAAACCTCGTCGTTTCCAGCGCTTAAAATTTTCTTTTTTAAATCTTTATTTATCATAAAGTATTTAGGTCCCAATTTTTGCGATTGAGGAGCTAAATTAAAGGGAACTCCATTGATAAAGCCTTCGGCCCTCACTCTTATTTTGGGTTTAGTTTCTATTATTTCTTCAGGAATATAAATTACCGACATATGGTGTTCACCTAAAGAATCAAGAGTTGCAGTAAACTGAATTTTTTTCATGCTAAAACCATTTTTTAAATCTAAAGTATAGGAACAAGGTGATAGCGATAAGAATCATGCTGAAAATGGTAATATGAAAGCCGTATGGGTGAGTTTTAAAGGGGATAATATCGAAGTTCATTCCATAAATTCCTGCTAATAAATTAAGTGGAATGAAAACAGCAGAAACAATGGTTAGTACTTTAGTAATATTTCCGAGTTTGGTATTCGAGGTAGAAATATAAATATCCATGAGTTCGTTAGCCATATCACGCAGGTATTCTACATTTTCAACGCAATTTTGAAGATGTTCTTGTAATTCGCCTAAATATTTATGAGTTCTTTTTTCGAAGACTTTAGCCTCGTTATAGCGCATGAGTAGGATTGCGTCTTTAAGTGGGACTATTGCTTTACGAAGGATCATAGATTCTTTTTTCATACGGCGTATAGCACCAATATCGTTTTTATCAGGGTCAGATAGAATACTGTCTTCAGTTTTAATAATATTTTCCTCGAGAGCATCCATAACTACGAAGTAGTTATCAACCATAATATCGAGTAAAGCATAGAGAAGGTAATCGGTTTTTCGGGTTCTAATTTTACCACCTGCGGTTCTAATTCTTTCGCGCACTTTATCGAATACATCTCCGTGTTTAAATTGGAAAGTAAAGAGCAAATTATCGATTAAAAGGAAAGAGATATGTTCTTCTATGGTATATTTATAATTGGGTTCTTGATACAGCATTTTGCCTACGGTAAAGGAGTATGTATCGAAGGACTCGAATTTAGGTCTGGTTTCTGGGTCTAAGATATCTTCTACAACTAATCTATCAATTTGGAATTGTTCAACGAGTTTTTCGAATAGGGTAAGGTCAGAAGTGCCTTCCACATTAATCCAAACAATTTGATTGTTTTTATGGAACTGAAAGACTTCGTCGACACTTGAGCATTTTTTTTCTTCGATAAAATCTTCTGCATATCTGATATAAGAGATACGAATGGGTTCATTATCGTTAGAGATAGAAATGATAGTACCTGGAGGTAATCCTAATTTACGTGCTGCGAAAGTCATATTTTAGAATTTGAAAGGGGAGTTTTGCGCATGAATTTGGATAGCTTTTTTAGAAAGGTAGGCGCCAATTAATAAAGAGATTATGGCCCCTATCCATGCGTATGCACCTCCATAAGCAAAAATACTTAGGTCGTAGAACCCATGCATAAGTACAGGGGTAACTATACTTAAGATAAGATTAGTAGCTTTAGCTTTTGGATTACATTTAGCCATACCTAAGAAATAGCCCATGAGTATTCCCATTATAGTATGAGCTGGAACTGCGGTAAAAGCTCTAAGGAAGCCAACCAAAATACCACCTTGAAAAACGTACAAGATATTTTCAATAGCTGCAAAACCAAGAGATACCATAACGGCGTATGTAATTCCGTCGTAAGGTTCATTAAAATTTTTATTCCTATATGCTAAAAGGAGCACCGCAATCCATTTCCAGAATTCTTCTGTAAACCCAACAAAAAAAAATGCGGAGATAAATGCGTCAAAAATGTTATCATGATTAGGTTTAAAAAGAAGATCAGTACTAACTTCAAAAATGATAATGGGTATACAACTTACCATTCCTCCCAGGAAGCACCATATAAGCAATTTTAGAGGTTCTTTTTCCCATTTATCTTTATAAAAGATATAGGTTGCAAATGCAACAACAGGCGCTAAAGCTAAAGAAAGAAGTATTAAATTATTCATAAGGTAAATTAAAGGTAAGGTATTTAGGCTAAAAAATAAAATATGAATAGAATAGAAGAGGGCAAAAAAAAACCGTGAGTTTTTAGCTCACGGTTCTTTAGATATTTTGTTACTAAAAATTAGCGAACAACGCTTAATTTTTTAGTGAATACGCTGTTATTAGCACGCATAACTACGTTGTAGATACCAGTAGCTAAATCAGAAGTATTTAAAGTATAAGCAGTTTTACCAGCTGCTTGGTTACCTAAATTTACAGATTTAACTAAACGACCGTTCATATCGATAACATCGAAACGAACTTCAGCGTTAGTAGCTAATTCGAAGTTGATATTAGTTTCGATATTAGCTGGGTTTGGCATTAAACTGTGTAAAGTGAAACCGTTAGCCTCTAATTGCTCAGCAGAAGCTTCGCTAGAGAAAGTAACGTAAGACCAGATATTCCAGTTTAATGGGAATAAGTAGATAGAAGTAGGTGACTGAGATTGAGTAGCTAAAGAGTTGAAGATAACTGGGTCATTAAATCCATCATAGAATAAAGCTGAAAGACCGAAAGTATCTCCATCAGCAGTATTTACAGACGGAATAATTTGAATAACAAGGTCACCATTAGCTAAAGTGTGGGTATAACCAACTTCAGAAACATAATCTACAGTAGAACCAGTACCGAAAGCAGAACCGCTTGGAGATAAAGAGGTACTAGTTACGATTGAATCTTTCCAGTAGATATTACCGTTACCAGCAGTAAAAGATCCAACGCTAGGGAAGTTTACAGTGCTACCAGTTCT
>DATCKI010000166.1:0-5449 GCA_036562365.1 Bacteroidia bacterium
AAAACCTCATCATCATCCTTATAATCTACCCAAAATCCATGCGGAGCATTAAAAGGAATCATATAATGCAATGCCTTATTCATCACCCAAGCTTTTAGGGGCGATTTGCTAATATTTCTTAGTACATCTATTACATTCATACACCAGGTTTTAACTCTTCAAATGTAGCATCTGAATACACCATTATAATCTTAACTAGTTTACGCTCGGGGGTATTAATCGACTGATTAACTGGCTTTACGGGAAATTCTTGAACCGGCGCCTCTACAGCTTTTTCAGGAACGGAATACTCTTCAGGAAACATCTCGGCCAATTGCTGCAATATATCTAACTGAGCTCCAGACTCTTTTACAGTATTTTCAGCCTGAACTACCGATTTAGACTGCACCCTAAAAACCTCTTCTAGGTAAGGCTCACCCATACCTGTAAACAACCAATTGGCATTTATATAAGGCATGTGATGCAATAGCTTTTCAATAAAATCGGCACCTGGCTTATTTCGACCAGCAAGAATATGACTCAAACTCGACCTCAATACTCCAATCTTGTCAGCAAATAATGATGCTGTCAGATTCTCCTTTAAAATAACCTGTTTTATTCTATCATTTATACCTTCCACATCGCAAATATACAAAATTTACAAATGTGTTAAACATTTGAAAATCAGCACAATTTAATTTTGTAAATACTCGCCTCTTTAGCCTAATTTTACCCCACATAATCTCTATTACCTTAAACTAAAATCAACTTTAGATAAATTATTAAACTAACTGGTTTATAAAAACTTATGACAAACTAAAATTTTAAATTGTCGTCAATTTACATAAGTAATTATCTTTACTATTCTAGATTTATTCTTAATTTACAGAGATTTCTGTATTTTTAAGCTGAAATAGATCAACACGAAACAACCTAAATAAACACTTCATATAACTAAATACAACCATACTGAATAGTAACAACTTAAACAGTTTTTCTCACATGTTAAAAACCTTCATTTTTAGCAGTTTTTTTCTGCTTGCTACAAATCTGCTCTCTCAAAACTCAAATTATTCTTCTTTTCGTAGCGATTTTAGAGCCGACTCTATTCATATAAAACATGTCGATTTGTCAGTTAAAATTGAAGATCTCTATTCTCAAAATATAGAAGCTCAGGCAACCTATACCCTAGCCTCAAAAATTAACAATTTAAGCTCGGTCGAGTTTGATCTTATGACTTCCTACTTACAAGTTGATAGTATTAAAATCGGAAGCAATCATCTTACTTATACTCCACTTTATACTAATAACAGGTTAAAAATCAATTTCTTTCCACCTCTACAGACTACAGATACCTTAGATATGCTTATCTATTATAAAGGAAATCCAACTACCGGTACTGGTAATTTTGGAGGTTTTTATTGGAGTCCACCCTACGCTTTCAATTTGGGTGTCAGTCTTTTAGATATTCCACACTCAGCGGGTCGATTTTGGTACCCATGTATAGACGACTTCAATTCCCGCTCTACATATAGCTATCACATAGAGGTTAGTCCAAATAATATAGTATCAGCTGGAGGTATTCTCGACTCTATAACTACCAATGGAAGCAATCAGGTATTTCATTTTCACCTTGATAAACCCATACCTTCATATCTAACATCCATTAATATTGCACCCTATACCACTGTAAACAAACACTTTACAACAGCACTGGGCAATACCATACCGCTTAAAATTTATGCATTAGCCAGCGATACAAGCTACGTAAATGTAACTTTAGGTCGTATCTCCCAAATAGCTCAGATTTACGAAAACTGGTTTGGCCCCTACATATGGCCACAAATTGGATATAGTTTAGTTCCTTTTTCAAGTGGGGCTATGGAACATGCCTGTAATATAGCATTTCCCAAAGCTGCAGTTTCTAATTCATATCAATACGAATATTTAGCTGCTCATGAATTAGCACATTCGTGGTGGGGCAATAATACAACCTGCGAAACAGCTGAAGAAATGTGGTTAAATGAAGGATTTGCAACCTTTGCTGAATTTATTTACTTCCGCGATATGCATTCACCGCAAACCGAACTCTATGAATATCTAACAAGTCTTGACCAAGTTTTAGACAAAGCCCATATCGACGACGGAGGCTACCATCCATTAAGCGGTGTGCCACAATCGGCAACCTATGGTACGCATTCTTATACCAAAGGCGGTTTGGTAATTCGTTCTCTTGAAAAGTACTTAGGCAGTAGCTTATTTAGCGATGGACTTAAAGTTGTTCAACAACAACGTCAACTTAAATCTATAAATACGGAACAGTTCTTTGATATTTTGTCGCAAGCTACTGGAGTTGATCTTAGCAATTTTATGAACGACTGGATCAAACAACCAGGTTTTGCAACAATTACTTTAGAACACTTCTCCTATTCTAATGGCACTGTTAACTTTACTGTACGTCAGAAAAATAGAGCTGTATTACATCCTTATACTGAACTTAAATTCCAAGCAACTTTTATAGGTGCAAATCGTCAAAAACATACCCAATACTTTACTTTAAATGGCATAGAAAACGAGTTTAGCATAGCTCTACCATTCGAGCCTAAAGTAATTTTCCTTAACGAAAATAGTGAATTCGCATATGCAACTATGGGTTCTCATAAGGAAATAAAAAATACGGGTAGTTATACTATAGCATATTCCAAAGCATCGTTAAAGGTAAGCTCCATGACTGGGGTTGATAGCGTATTTGTACGTATAGACAATCATAGAGTTCCTGCCGAAGACAATGCGTTTATCGACAATAACTATGTAATAGGTACAGGACGGTATTGGACTTTAAATTTAATAGGCCCCGAAGCCTTCAAACCAACTTTAACTATTCCTGTTGATGCCTCTATTGGCGGATATGAAGGAGGAATTATCACAGCTAAAGATAAAATCAAGATTTTATACCGTAAAAATGCCACTGAACCTTGGACTCGTTGGGAAAATGATAGCGTGATATTCTTTAATACTTCCACTTTAAAAGGAAGCGTGGAAATTTACGAAGCAACTCCTGGAGATTATGTAATTGGTGCTTACAGAGAAGATGCAAACTTAGAGGCTTTACATAAACTGCCTCAATTGAGTGTATATCCGAATCCTGCAATAAATAAAATTTCTTGGGATGCAGCCTTTTCAATGGAATCGGTAAAATTATACTCCATCAACGGACAACTTATACTTAATCAAAAACTTAACTCAAACACAATAGAATTAACGGACTTGAAACCTGGATTTTATTCTGCACTATTTACAGATAAAAATGGCCAGAATTACGCATCACATATTATTATACACTAATTTTACCGAAGGTAATTAAGCCTTTTTTTTTCACACTATGAATAAATTCCTAACTTTCAAATCGTTCTCAATTATTTTTCTTCTATTTCTAGTATTAGAAATAGTTTGTGATTTAACATTAGATTCTCGCTGGGGAGTATATCTTACCAAGCCTATTTTAATGCCATTACTGATAATTTGGGCTAAAATGGCTTCTAACAGACAAAATGAAATTATCAAGTTGCTTTATACAAGTCTGTTTTTTAGCATGTTGGGCGATATATTTTTAATGTTTCATACCGAAATATTTTTCTTATTCGGATTATCATCATTCCTAATAGCACACTTGCTATATATATGGATGTTTGTGAAAGAAATCAGTACAGGTAATGTAGTAAACATGAATCAGAAACTACTTAGAGGGCTTCCATTTGTTGTGTTCTACGTTATATTTATGTCTATAGCAATACCATATATCGTAGAAATAGATTCGGCCATGGTAGCTCCAGTTATGATATATGCATTAACCATATGTGTTATGGGCTATATTGCTTCTTTACGAAGCAGAGCGGTTAGTCCAACCTCTTATGCATGGGTTTTATTAGGCGCCTTAGCATTTACAATTAGCGATACCTGTATTGCAATTAATAAATTCATTAATCCACTGCCATATCCTACCATTCCTATTATGTTATTATATGGAATTGGGCAACTTTTAATTACAGGTGGTGTATTATACGAAAATAATAAAGTAGAAAACTTTGCCTAATAGTTTATGAAACTATACTCTTATTTTCTTATTGCTGCTGGACTTTTTAGCGCTTGCCAATTGGGCGATAAATCGATAGCGCAAGAAAGCTTACCATTAGCACCTAAAATAGACACTGCGCGTTTAAGTCTTTTATTTGTGGGCGACTTAATGAATCATTCTCCACAAACTTCGGCAGCATACGATTATAGGTCTAAGCAATATAGTTACGACACATGTTATTATTGGGTAAAAGATTACCTCAGTAAACCCGACATAAGCATAGCTAATTTAGAAGTTACTTTGGCTGGTTATCCTTATACGGGATACCCAATGTTTAGCGCACCAGATGCATATGCAGTTGCCGCTAAAAATGCAGGATTCGACTATTTCTTCACTTCTAATAATCATACCTGCGACAAAAAACTTAAAGGTGTAGTAAGAACATTAGATGTACTTGATTCTCTAAAAATTGAGCACACTGGTAGCTTTAGAAATATAGAAGAAAGAAACGCAAACTATCCTTCAGTAGTTGAGAAGAATGGAATTAAACTAGTATTTTTAAATGCAACTTACGGAACTAATGGAATGCCTATTCCTTCACCATCGGTTGTGAATCTTTTAGATTCAGTTCAATTAAAAGCTGATTTCGATAAAGCCAAATCTTTAAATCCAGACTTTATCATCATGGGAGTGCATTGGGGAAATGAATATCAACGTACTCCTTCTGCAGATCAAAAGAAATGGGCTGATTTCTTCATACGAAATGGAGCGAATTTAATAATAGGTTCACATCCACATGTGGTTCAAACTTATGAAAGAAGAAATGGAGTTCCGGTTATATATTCTTTAGGTAATTTTATTTCAAACCAACGTGATCGATATAAAGATGGTGGCATAGCCTATGAAATAGAATTAATGAAAAGCGAAGGAAAAACTCAAATAGTTTCGCATTCATACCAAGCAATATGGGTTCAAAAACAACAATATCCTAAAGTTGTTTATAGACTTATACCAGAAGATTTTAAAGCGGATAGCCTATTAAATAGTACCGAAAAGGCTGCTTGGAAGACATTTGTAAATGATACTAAAAATCACTTCATCCTAGATAGTTTATAACGGGCCGCGGATTTGCGATAGTGGCGGATTTGAAAGCCAAAACTTTCAATTTTGTACTAACTTGAGCAACAGCTTTTTTATATTTACTAAAATAAGAAAAAAGGAAATATAAAAAGCTGTTGCGGATAAAAATGAACAAACTTTCTATATTTACCTTAACCCGCCATTTCGCAAACCGATGTTATAGGCAGTCCTGATTATTCTTTTAATTTTAATAATGCTTCTCTATGTTTTAATAGACTCTCTCTGATTTCTTTAAATTTAGTTTCATTAAACTCA
>DATCKI010000187.1:0-6531 GCA_036562365.1 Bacteroidia bacterium
CAAAAAAGGTAATTTAAAAGTTCAATACCCTACAGGTGGCGATATTTATGAATACCATTTAAAGAAAGATTAACCGCAATAAAATTTTATAAAAGCTGACTTCGGTCGGCTTTTTTTTGTCTCTTACTTTAGCAATTTACCAAACTCGAATCCCTATTTTTTCCCAATTCCACAGTCTTTATTACATTTGTGTAACGAAAAATTATGTATAAACTCATCCGTCCTATACTCTTTATGATGCAACCCGAAGAGGCGCATCATTTTACATTTAATTTCATTAAGCTCATTCATAAGATTCCGGGAGTGAAATCTTTAATAAGAGCTTTGTATTACCCTAAAGCTAAAAATTTAGGGATAGAAATTGCAGGAATTCATTTTCCAAATAGAGTTGGATTAGCTGCTGGTTTTGACAAAGACGCCAAGCTATTTGACGAACTACATAATTTCGGGTTTGGGCATATTGAAATTGGTACCGTAACTCCCCTACCTCAACCTGGGAACGAGCAGCCTCGAATGTTCCGACTACCTAAAGACAAAGGTATTATTAACCGAATGGGCTTTAATAACCAAGGTGCTGGTCCGGCAGCTACTCGCCTTTCTTTCAAAAAATCTAAAGACCTTATCATAGGTGGTAATATTGGAAAAAACAAGATTACTCCAAACGAAGATGCCACCTCTGACTATGTAAAATGCTTCCACGAACTTTTCGATTATGTCGATTATTTCACAGTAAACGTAAGTTCGCCTAATACCCCCGGACTACGTGCTTTACAAGAAAAAGGACCATTATTAGAGCTTTTATCTACCTTAAAAAAAGAAGCATTAGCTAAAGACATTTACAAACCTATATTCTTAAAAATCGCTCCAGATCTTACAGATACTCAATTAGACGAAATTGTAGAGATTATATTAGAGAGTAAAATTGATGGTTTAATTGCTACAAATACTACCATTTCAAGAGATTATTTAGTGAGCGATGAAAGCCTAAAAAATCAAACTGGAGGATTAAGTGGGGCTCCTTTAACTCAAAGATCTACAGAAGTTGTACGATATATACATCAAAAAAGTGGTGGTCAATTCCCTATTATTGCAGTGGGTGGAATTATGACTGCAGCTGATGCTATGGCTAAATTTGATGCAGGTGCCTCTATGGTTCAATTATACAGTGGATTCATTTATGCAGGTCCTAAGCTTATAAGTGATATCCATAAAGCTTGCCAACAAAGATTTTCTTAGATCCCTAAAAAAACACTAAATTAGAATCGTGAATCACAAAGCTGATAAAATAACGATAACTGAATGTCCTCGCGATGCCATGCAAGGACTAAAAACTATTATTGATACAGAGGATAAAATCACGTATATAAACTTGCTATTAAAGGCAGGATTTGATGTGTTAGATTTTGGAAGTTTCGTATCTCCTAAAGCTATTCCTCAAATGGCCGATACACACGAAGTAGCTGAAGCCATAGATTTAAGTAATACGAATACCGCATTACTAGCCATAGTTGGTAATATTGGAGGTGCTGAACGCTCAAATCAGTTTCCTTTTATTAAATATTTAGGCTATCCACACTCCGTTTCTAATACATTCCTTCAACGAAATATCAACTCAAATATCGACGACAGTTTAAATCGTGTAAAAACTTTACAAGAATTCTGTAACGATAATAATAAAGAACAAGTTGTATATATTTCAATGGCCTTTGGAAATCCATATGAAGATTTATGGACTCCACAATTAGTTGCTGAAGAGGTTAAGAAATTAAGTGATTTAGGAATCAAACATATTTCATTAGCCGATACCATTGGAGAAGCTAAACCAGAGGATATTTCAAGCTTATTTAACGAGCTTATTCCTGCCTTTCCACATATAGAATTTGGAGCGCATTTCCATACTCGTCCCGATAACTGGTTCCAGAATATCAAGGCTGCGTACGAATCAGGATGCCGTAAATTTGATAGTGCTATGTTGGGATTTGGTGGCTGTCCTATGGCTAAAGATACCTTAACGGGTAATCTTCCTACTGAGAATTTAGTTGCCTTCTGCGATGAAAATAATATAACAACAGGAATAAATATGGCTGAATTCAAAAACTGTATTCTAGCTGCAAACGAATTATTCCAGGGTAAATCGTAAAATGAACTGGCGAGAACTTTTAAAAACAGATAGACCAGGCGTTAAAAATTCGAACGCATTTATAACCTCGCGTAATGAGTACGAGAAAGATATAGATCGAATTATTTTTTCGCACCCTTTCAGAAAATTGCAAGATAAAACCCAAGTTGTTCCACTTCCTGAACACGATTTTGTGCACACACGCCTTACTCATAGTTTGGAAGTAAGTAGTGTAGGACGAAGTTTAGGAAAATTGGCCGGTGAATTCATACTAAGTAAACACCCTGAACTTAAAGAAGATGGATTAGAAGCTGGAGACTTCGGTTTCATAATTCAAGCGGCTTGTTTAGCACATGATATTGGAAACCCGCCTTTTGGGCATAGTGGCGAAAGTGGCATATCTTCCTCTTTTTCAGACGGGAAACTACTGCAATACAATCACTTATTCAACAAAGATGAATGGTTCGACCTTTGTAATTTCGAAGGAAATGCACAAGGATTTAGAATATTAATGCAAAAAGGGTTAAAACCTACATATGCCGTACTTGGAGCTTTTGTAAAATATCCTTGTTTAGGTAATATAGAAGCTCGTAAAGACAAAAAAAAGCTCAAAAAATCTCAGAAAAAATATAATTTCTATATCTCCGAAAAACAAGATGCTCAAGATTTTCTGGAAGCTGTAAACCTTGTTAAGCATTGCGATAATGACTTAAGTTATGCTCGTCATCCACTCGTTTTTCTTACCGAAGCAGCCGATGATATTTGTTACTTAATAATAGATTTTGAAGATGCTGCCCGTATGGGAATTATAAGCGAAGAGACATATTATCATTATTTAGCGCCCATTTGCGGAGATCAATTAGACTTAGAACGTTTATCACAATATCCAGATAAAAATCAGCGATTAGGACTTGTAAGAGCTATTGCTATAAATAAATTGATTCCGGCAGCTATTGATACATTTAAAGCAAATTATGAGAGCATAATGAATGGTACATATGAAAACTCATTAGTAGATGATGGACCTTTTGCAGAAATTATTGCAAAAATTTCAAAATTCTCGCGTATAAACATATACAATAGCGAGCGTGTAGTAGAATTACAAGCAGCTGGCTTCGAAATATTACCTCGTTTAACCGAACAATTCTGCGAAGCTGTAATACACGCCTTTAAAAACGAAGCAAACGCAAAAGAGAAAAATTTATTGAGATTATTACCTTTCGAAACAAACTCAAACCTTTCACTATACGAAAACATACGCTTGTGTTTAGATTTTATATCTGGACTAACCGACCGTCACGCACTTCAACTTCATAAAAAATTATTAGGAGTACATATATGAGTAATACAAACCGCATAGCTGAGATAAAGAAAATGTTAGAAGAATCTCCAGAAGATACCTTCTTACACTACGCCTTAGCTTTAGAATACATAGTATTGGGTGAAATTCACAATGGCATGGAACTCTTAGAAAATATAAGAGCAAAATCACCTGATTATCTAGCGGTTTACATGAAACTGGGTAAAATGTACCACGCCCTTCAAGATATCCTTAAAGCTATCGAAGTCATTGAACAAGGAATTATTGTTGCTCGAAACAAACAAGACTTCAAGACACTCAATGAGTTAGAACAAGTTTTAGAGGACATAAAAGACGACGAATAATGTTAAGATTATAACATTTTTTCACTTTTTTCGTTAAAATACTTGACAAGCTCAAAATAAGGTTGTTAATTTATATAGAATTTTGTTTCATATTGTATCACAATATTTTGTAAAAATTGAAAATAAAAGTGATTTTATGTAAATAAAGTTTAACAAAAAAAGTGGCGGTAATCTTTCATAACGCACATACTTAAAGTCTGTCTCTTGCAAGAAGGCAGACTTTTTTCATTATAAAATCTTACACAATTTTCAGGCTAAATACCTATTAGGAATTTTTAAACTTAGTATACATATTAGCCGCTTCTTGAGCTGATATTATAGCCGTCTCCTGCGTTTCTAATCCTTGAGTCCAACCACCAGCTACATAAATACGTGGATGATTTTTCAATAAAGTCTTTAATTCCACTATATACTCCGAAAATTCTGGTGTAATTAATGGATGTTTAAATACTTCTTCGTGTATAATTAAGCCCTTTTCTTTGATTATTTTATATAATTCTGGCGACACCCAACTTTTGTATATTCCTTTATAATCTTTGTTCACATAACCTAGATCCATAGTATTCGAAATCATATTAGTATATTCATCAATATGCATATGAAAGAAGGCAGGATATTTAGGATTTACAATTTCATTGTATTTATGAATAACGATATGTGCGTCGAAATAAGGGAAAGCGTATAAAGTGGGAAGTAAATCGGCATAATTTTCATCGCCTTTTAATAAGTTGGCGGAAACCCTAAAAAACCCAATCCGCAGATATTTTGACAATAATAGTGACATTTTTGAGTTGATACAGAGCGATAATTTAGTAACTTTGCCATTATGTTAGCGACAGTTAAAAATTATGATTTAATCTGTTACCAGTTGAGAAACAACCTATATTCTCAATTGGAAAATCCTTTGAAAAAAGACATAGACAAACTTTCAAAGGACATAACTAACATCCTAAATTCAAATAAGAAAATCCAAAATCAATCTGTTGACATTTTAGCCCAACTATTCAATTTGAGAGTTAAAGCCATTAAGTGGCTTTCACAAGACAATAATTTCAACTATTTAGAGATGTTATCTGAAGTTTCTAACCAGATTGAAGAAATTGGAGAAAATAAAAAAATGGAAATTCTGAAAGAGAATATTCTTTTTGCATTACGATGCAACAGAAGAGTCATTGAAAGTTTATTCAGTGCTGGAGAACAATCAGAAAACCATAATATTGACTTCACTCAATTGCCTGACATTAACTATCAACAATTTTTAGCATCATTAGCTTTTGCAATTCCTGACGATGAAACGGCACAAAAAATTGCAGACTGGACTAACGCATCATTGCACATAGAGTTTGTAATGTTAGCTGCCGACATCATAAGAGATGAGAGAATTAAAGTATCTGACAAATCAATCAATGAATTGTCATTCTTGGTTGCCGATGCTGCTCAAGAATATTCCGCTTTAGCAACAGAATTTGGCATATTAAAAAATAAGGCTAATCAACAATCATTTTCAAACCAACCATTTGACAAAAGTTTTGTAAACGAACAAAAGACACTTGCAGATATTGGAATTGAAGACTTTGAATCAAATTTCACAAACTAATAAAGAATGAACTTAGCTAAAGGTGAAATTATTGATGTAAATCTTGGTCAACCACCAAAAGAAGTTAAAGGACACGAGCAAGGATACGAAAGACCTTGCGTTGTAGTAAAGGCATTTAGCAATTTGGGGTTAGCAATTGTAGTTCCCGTAACAAGCAAACAACCCAAATATTCAATTTTTACCATAGTTAAACTACTAAAAGGTTCTGGCGGTTTAACGTCTGACAGCTATGTTTTATGCCATCAAATCAGGACCATTTCATTCGACAGAGTTATCAAAAAACGAGCGAAATTAGACACTAAAGACATTTTAAAAATCAACTCTGTTCTTATTGACACCTTAGAGATTTAGCGAAGGGCATCCGCCAACAGCGGTTTTGCGTCAGGCGGGAAGACGTTCTTCGTATGAAAATTTGTGCTAAATTTGAGCTTTTCGGCTTCGTATCAAGTGTAGTGCTAAAAATCCCGCCCGAACGCAAAGCCCCAAAACGTTAGCCGCTTGATATGGATGCGTTGCTATTACCACATAATCGAAATTTTCGCTGTGATTATGAGTACCGTGGCTATACGATAAACTTATCTCATCACCAGCATAATTAATTGCTACAATGGGAGTACTGGTTTTAAAAGTCACACCTTCTCTCTTATTTTCTTACCCAAATTCTGAATAAGATTTCCCATCCCTAAACGCATGATTTTAAACTTTGCAGCACTTAAACCTTTTCTAAAGGCAAAGAGCTTAACCATTTCGTAGGTTGAAGTTTTTTTAATTTCTTCGGTTTTAACACCTAAATTTCCTGCTAAAAAAGGAATGAAGGTATGATTCTTAAATTCATTAGAATAAGGTAAACCTTGGACCCATTCTCTTATGGTTTTAGGATAAACTTTAGTCTTACCAGTGAAAATATCATATCCGTAAGAAAACACCCTATTAAAGTCTAATAAGCGTCCTAAACTTTCTCCTCTAAAATTGCCTTTATATGGAGTAACTATATTGGGTTTATCTTTACCATCTTGTTTAATTACAATAGAGGCATTGAAAGGGTAAATATCTTCTGTTTTATACTCGTCGTATTCTTTGAGAAGTTCTATATAAGTTTCCCACGATTTGTCTGCAAAATATTGTGGACCTGCGTCGATAAACAGTTTTT
>DATCKI010000190.1:0-8517 GCA_036562365.1 Bacteroidia bacterium
GCAGCAGCGGCTTTCTTAGCAGCTGGTTTCGCAGCAGCCTTTTTAGCAGCTGGTTTAGACGCAGGCTTTTCTGCCGTCTTCTTCGCAGCTGGCTTAGCAGCTGCCTTCTTAGTTGTTTCTTTTTTTGCCACGTTATTTTTGGTTTTGGTTGACACATTTGAGGGTTTAGAAGTAGATGACACTTCTGCCTTTTTTGCAACTACATCATCTTCTTTTTTAGCAGAAGAACTAGATGCTTTAGAAGAATTTCTCTCCGTTAAAAACTGATCTATAGCCATTGCCATAGAAGGAGCTTTAGGAGTTGGAGCAAAACATTCCACAACTAAACCGGCATCTTCAGCTGTACGTTTTACCGCTAAACCGAATGTTCCGATAACTTTTTTCCCTTGTACAAAATTCGGGAAGTTCTCGAATAAAGACTCAATTCCTTGGTGACTGAAGAATACGACCATATCATACCACACATCGGTTAAGTCTGACAAGTCGCTACTCACTGTACGATACATAATCGCCTTAGTGAACTTATATTTATTCTTAGAAAGTAATTCAGGAATATTATCTTGATGTTTATCTGAACATGGGAATAAGAATTTCTTATCCTTATGTTTTTTCATTACATCAATTAAATCTTCAATTTTTCCGTTTCCAAAGAAAATTTTACGTTTTCTATATTGAATATATTTTTGAAGATATAATGCTACCGCTTCTGTTTGGCAGAAGTATAACATATCTTCAGAAATAATTACGCGTAATTCTTTACATAAACCAAAGAAATGATCTACGGCATTACGACTATTCAAAATGACTGCTTGGTGTTCTGCAATATTAATTCTTTGTTGACGAAAATCTTTTGCCGACAAACCTTCCACTTTCACAAACGATCTGAAATCTACAGCAACGTTGTGCTTTTTTTCTAACTCAGAATATGGATTATTCTCCTTTTCTGGCTTAGGTTGGGAAATCAAAATATTACGTATCTTCATTATGTTTTGAAAGTTTAGGTTTTAGTAATTAAGTATCCACCCAACGTAACCAAAGGTAATACTTCTAATGTGCAAAGATATAGGAGAATATAAAAGTAATGTGCATTATTCTTGTAAGAAAAATTAACAAGGCATTGTGCAATCGTGTAAAGACTTGATATTGAAATGGTTGCAGCGGCAAAAATGTGAATAACAAGTGAAGAAATTTTTACATCAACTATCATAACACCCACAAACAGAAACAAAACGATGCTCATTAAGAGTTGAGAAATGTATAAAAAATAACTGTGTACCGCTGCATTCTGACGTATCTCAAACACAGCTCCACCAAGACTTACAAGAATTATCTTCAACACAAAAAACACAAGTGAAAATAAAAATCCACCTACAAAAAATAATAGAAAGTAATTCCATCCTTCAAAATATCCTGATGAAATTAATGCGCTTGCAGAAAAAATTCCAAACAAAATATGACCTAAAAAAGCAAACTTAATTGGGAAAGGTGATGTATATACTTTTTCGTTACGTAACGATTCCTTCAATGTACTACCACCGCCTACAGACCTAAGAAATTCAAGCCATCCATCTCTATCCAAAAATCTAAAAAATGCCCATAAAAAAATTCCAACAACAAACCCAACAGATAAAATAGTACTATCTGTTTTGGGTAATAAATAAAAGAAAACTTCTTCTTCGCTCTTCTCAACATTCAAAATAGATGGTACCAGATTTTGAGGTCGATTTGAAATTTCTAGTTGTTCTTCTAATAATAATTTTACATTCTTGGAAACAACTCCTGGCACCAAACTTTCAATACCATTTTGCCCTTCCAAAAAATCTGGAACAGAATCAAACTTTGCATCTATATACGAAAATGGAGGAATAATTTTTCCACCAATCGTATCAGGATGTTTTATTAAAATATTTGAACTGGTATCCTGCATTAAGTTTGTAATACTCCTAGTTTAAAGTCGCGCTCTATTGGAGCATGATTTGCAGCTTCTATACTCATACTAATATATGCACGAGTTTGATTTGGATCTATTATTTCATCAACCCATAATCTTGATGCTGCATAATATGGTGTAGTTGTTTGATTATACTTTTCAGTAATTTCATTCAACAATGCATTTTCTTCTTCTTCGCTTAATGGGCGACCATGTTTTTTTTCTGCATTTGCTTTTTGAATTTGCAATAAAGTTTTGGCAGCTTGAGCTCCACCCATTACGGCTATTTTTGCTGTAGGCCATGCAAATATAAATCGTGGATCAAATGCTTTTCCACACATAGCATAATTTCCAGCACCATAACTATTACCTAATACTATAGTAATTTTAGGTACTACACTATTGCTTACTGCATTTACCATTTTGGCACCATCTTTAATAATGCCTCCATGTTCGCTCCTACTTCCAACCATAAATCCGGTTACATCTTGTAAGAAAACTAATGGAATTTTTTTCTGATTACAATTCATTATAAAACGAGAAGCTTTATCTGCTGAGTCGCTATAAATAACTCCTCCAAATTGCATCTCGCCCTTCTTACTTTTCACCACACTGCGTTGGTTGGCTACTATTCCAACGGCCCAACCATCTATACGCGCATAAGCACATACTATCGATTGACCATATAATTCTTTATACTCTTCAAATTCTGAATCATCAACTATACGCTTGATTATTTCACGTATATCAAATGGTTTATCTATACTATAAATTCCATTTATTTCTTCAGGATTTAATTTAGGTAATTTCGGTTTGGTTCTGCTAAATCCGGCATTTTCTCTTTCGCCATATTTATCGATTAGAAACTTAATTTTATCTAAACATTCTTTATCATCTTTACATTTATAGTCAGTAACTCCACTAATTTCACAATGTGTAGTTGCTCCACCTAATGTTTCATTATCTACCGTTTCTCCTATGGCCGATTTTACCAAATAAGAACCCGCTAAGAATACACTTCCTGTTCCTTCAACTATTAATGCTTCGTCTGATAATATAGGTAAGTATGCTCCACCAGCTACACATGAACCCATGATTGCTGCAATTTGTGGAATTCCCATTGCACTCATCACACTATTATTTCTAAAAATTCTCCCGAAATGTTCTTTATCTGGGAAAATTTCATCTTGCATAGGTAAATAAACTCCAGCACTATCTACCAAATAAATAATAGGTAATTTATTTTCGATTGAAATTTCTTGAGCTCTTAAATTCTTTTTACCTGTAATTGGAAACCAAGCACCAGCTTTCACTGTTGCATCGTTTGCAACAATTACACATTGCCTACCACTAACATAGCCTATACCGGTAACTACTCCACCAGCCGGACATCCACCATGTTCTGCGTACATTTCATAACCAGCAAAAATTCCAAATTCATAGAACTCAGTTCCTTCGTCAATTAAATATTCAACACGCTCTCTTGCCGATAATTTACCTTGCTCATGCAACTTCGCAATTCTAGCTTTTCCACCACCCTCTTTTATCTTATCTTTCTTCTGCCTAACAGCAGATGCCAGCAAGCGCATGGTGTCTTCGTTTTTATTGAATTCTTTATTCATAATTGACTAATTACAACACAAAAATAAAAAGCTATTTTACTATTCCCACACTTATTCCATTTATTTTACTTAGCACTTCACTCATTTTATTTTTCTTAACCCTTCTCGCTCATTTTTTTAGGCCTTTAGTATTTTGATGTATATTTGTTCTACAACTATTTTTTATATGCGTAAACCCCTTCTACTCTTTCTCATTATCTGCACATTACAACAATTTGCATTTTCTCAAATTCCAGATAATGCTACTTATTTATATTCTATTCCCAAAAACCTTAAAGAGAATATTGATTATTTACCTGGGCAATTAATTTGTAGGGTAAAACCTGGCAAAGATTTTTCAAGTCCTTTGCTCCAAAAAATCCTTGCCGATTATCAAATTCAAACCCCTCAACCATTCTTCCCTCAAGCAAAACGCCCAAAGGAAAAATTCGATGCTATTGGTCGTGCTTATGTCGACCTCACCCCTATTTATATCCTTCATTTCCCAACTCAATTTTCTATATACGAAATTGCTGACCTGCTGAATAGAACCAATAACTTCGAATACGTTCAACCTAAATTTATCTTCGACCCTCTCAGAAACGAAGCTATGCAATATATTCCTAATGATGCAAATATTGCTAATCAGTGGTACCTACAACAAATTGGAGCTTACGATGCTTGGGACACTCATTTAGGAGATAGTTTACAAAGTATTGCCATTCTTGATGGAGGACAAGATTGGGCAAATCCAGATCTTCAAAAATATACTATAAATGCTGCTGACCCTGTAGATGGAATTGATAACGATGGGGATGGTTATATCGACAATTTAGTAGGTTGGAATACCGGCGATAATAATTATGACGTAACAGCTTACTGTGCTTCTTGTCCGCACGGAACCGCTGTTGCTGGTGTTGCCATTGCAGAACCAGATAATAATGTAGGTGTAGCCGGAGTAGGTTATTATACGAAATTTACACCCATAAAAATCGCCAATTCAGCCAATCAATGGGTAGGTGGTGAAGCAGGAATATTTTATGCCGCTGAACATAATCTTAAGATCATAAACTGTTCTTGGGGCTCTATATATTATAACCCAGTTCTTAATGATGTGGTACAATATGCTGCAGTTAATAAATCTTGTTTAATTGTTGCATCGGCTGGTAATGGTAGTCCAACCCCTCAAGACAAATATTATCCAGCTGCATTAGAAAATGTTTTAGCAGTTTCAGGAACAAATACAGCCGACTTAAAACTTGGTTCAACCACAACTGGTTCATCTTATTATAAAGAAGTTGATATTACAGCACCAGCTGAAAACATTTTTACAAGTTATGCAAATGGTTTTACGAATGTAGGTAATGGAACTTCCTTTTCTGCACCTATGGTGTCGGCTGCAGCTGCACTATTAAATTCTGGAATTCCAGGTTTAACTATGCTACAAATTGAGGCCGTATTAAAACAAAAATCTTTCGATAATACTACCCTTCCTGGAAATGCGGCCTATTACGGAAAAATTGGAAAAGGGCGTTTAGATATAAATGCCGCACTTAATGCTACAAGCTACGGACCATATTTTTACTTTAATCAACGTACCTACACTTCGCCCAATAATAACCTTTTATCCATAGGCGATACGGTTAGTTTAAGTGGTTTAATTTTTAATGTACTCGAAAACTCTTCCCCTAATTCCCGCGGAATTTTACGCTCAACATCTCCTCATATTTTAATTGTAGATTCTATTTTCACTATAGGTTCACTTCCAATTTATGGTGGAACAAATAATAATACTTCACCTTATAAATTCGTAGTATTAAATACCTGTCCAAGTAACGAAGTAATTGAATTCACTTGGTATTGGGAAGATGGAATTTATAACAATGTGCAACATTTTTCAGTAATCGTTAATCGAAAATTTATCGATATAACTCATAATAATTTGAATACTACTTTAGGATTTGAAGGTAGATTTGGATTTATTGATGCCGATGATAGAGTTGGTTTAGGTATGCAAGACGATAATGGATTTCAAAATATGTTGGCAGGAACTTTTATGATTGCAAACTCTAATACTAAAGTTTCTGATGCCGGATTTTCAAGCTCTGTTGTTCCATTCGATTCTGATTTCCAAACCGTAGTTCCAACTACTCATATCCCAACTTTTAATGGAGTTTATAAAGTAGAAGGTAGCTTTAATGATGCCGGTGCTGGAGCAAATGCTTTAGGGGTTGAAATTTTTCAACGCGCCGAAGCCGTTAATGAAGTTGGAAAAGAAAACTTCGTACTTATTGAATATGAAATTGAAAATACACAAAACGATACGCTTAATAATGTATTTGCAGGACTACAATCTTATTGGAATGTATTAAACGATCAATATTTCGACTATACCAATATTGCAAGCTATGATGCAACCCGTAAAATGGGATATGCATATAATCCTTCAGGAAATTCTAAATATGCAGGCATTGCTTTATTAAGTGATGATCCTATCACTCATTATGCATTTAATTTTGATGGTGCTGGTGGTAGTGTAAATATTTCAGATGGATTTACTCCAACTGAAAAGTGGAATACTCTTTCAGGTGCACTGACGAGAAATACTTCAAATCCAGGAACTGTTCTTTCACAAGTTGGAACCGGTCCTCTCGAAATTCAACCAAATGGTAAATACAAAATTGCCTTTGCTTTAGTAATCGGGAATAGCCTTTCTGAATTACAAGAACATGCCGATTCTGCATTGGCTTATTTTCAAAATAAATGGAATCATTGGACAGGAGCAATTAATAGAGACTGGCATTTAGCAGGTAACTGGAGTAAAAATATGGTACCTGATTCTACTCATAAAGTTTATATAGGCAATAGCTCAAATCAACCTTTAATTTCCAATCTTTCATCTTGTTTAGATTTGAAAATGGACTTGAATGCTCATCTTGAAATTTCTAATATCGGAGTATTGCGTGTGAAAGAACAAGTCATTAATAATGGAGAAATTTTAATTCAACATAAAGGTCAATTTATACAAGGATTAAAATCGAATTATACCGGAACTGGAATTTTTAAAGTTCGAAAAATCTATACCGAAAATTCTGATGAATATTTTTCACTTTCTACTCCACAAGAACTTCTTAGTGTTATTGCTACTGGTGTTACAGGTGGAATAAATTCCAATGCTTTTGCCACATCTGATAGCATTGCTATAATTCCTACTAATTGTGTTGAAGGAAATATTGCATCCAATAGTCCCAATTCTAACTTTTGGGCATTTAAAAATTTAAATGCTACTCCATGTTTAAACAATGGTTACTTAGTGCGTACCTCTGGCAAATTAAATTCGGGGCAAGCATTACGTATTAAATTACAAGCTAATGATTCAGTTATTATTATAGGGGACCCAAGTAATAAAAATTATAATTTTTCATTTCAACAAAATACTAATACAGCTAAGTATGGACACATAGTTGGGAATCCTTATCCATCTAATATTAGCATGGTTAAATTCTTGAATCAAAATCCACATATAGATGGTGCCGGAATTATTTGGAATGAAGGCAAAAAATTACAAATTGCGAATAAATATACCCAACCTTATATATACGGTAATAAATCGTTTTGGGTTCGATTCGATAGCACTTTAACTAATACGAATACTCAGTTTAATAACTCGATGAGAGTTTCTGGATTCATTCCAGATACTGAAAACACTGCTTCTTTCGAATCTTTATTTAAAATTGAATTCAAATCGAATTTAGGATATGAGAATGAATGTATTTTGGTGCACGATTTATCAGCTATAGATACCTATCATTCCAACGAAGATCTAAAATTTACACATCCAAATCTCACTTTTCCAGCCATAGGAATTAAAAATATAGCCGATTCAAATTTACTTAGTTTAAATGTTATTTCGACCTTACATTCTGGAATGATTTTTCCACTTTATATAAAATCAGACGAAAGTGGAGATTTCGAAATTAAATCGACCAAACTAGGCTTGGGAGATGATAGTTTGTGGGCGCTGATATATGATCATGTTACACAAACCTATCACGATGCGGAAAATGGATTTAGTTATAACTTAAATTTAAATACTCCGAATACACAAGGACGTTTATCCTTACGTTTCTGTACAAGACCAGAAATAGAAATTGTAACAGGTAATTGTACTGGAAGCTTGCATGGAATTAAGGTTAAAAACCCATGTTCTCTACCATTGCAATATTATTTAATAAATGCCACAGGCGATACTTTAAATAATGAAACGAGTAATAATAGTTTGTATCAAATTACAGGTTTAGCAACTGGTAATTATAATTTAGTATATGCATTAGGACAAGCTAGCCAAACTATAACCTTTATAATCAATGCCAGTAATCCTGTTCAAGCATCGTTTACTGCTCCAACCGAAGGCTTCATAAATACCCCTATACAATTTACCCAAACAAGTGTAGGTCATACCTCGCAGCTATGGCAATTTGGAGATGGTATGATGAGTACACAAGCCAACCCAACACATAGTTATATAAACGAAGGTTTATATACAGTAACCTTAATAAGTCAGAATAATTTGTGTTCAGATACGGCCACACAGCAGATATTAATAAAAGGATTGAGTTTAGAAACTATTGATACTGAAAGTTGGAATATTTATGCAAGTGGAACGAAAATTATAGTAGATAAAGTAAGTAATAAAGGTGCATACGAGCTTATATTAGTAGACATAAGTGGCAAAGAATTATTAAGAAAGAGTATTGACTTAGAAGCAGGTAAAAACGAGATAGAAATGGGACCGAGAGCGAGTGGAATTTACTTAATAAAAATACAAAATACAGATTATCAAATAAGTAAAAAGCTAATTTTAGGGTTTGGATTTTAATCATGGAAATTTATTACTTTTGACAAAAAAGTAACAGGAAAAAAAATGGCATTAGAACAAATTATTTCAGTTTCGGGTAAACCCGGTTTATACAAAATTCTCTCTCA
>DATCKI010000192.1:0-1636 GCA_036562365.1 Bacteroidia bacterium
AAAAAAAGCCCCAAAGAATGGGGCTAAGCTAATATATATAACGCGTAGTTATCTGAATTATTTTAAAGAATCAACAATAGCTTTGAAAGCTGCTGGTTCATTCATAGCAAGGTCAGCTAAAGTTTTACGGTTTAAACCTAAGTTAGCTTTTTTTGCTTTATCCATAAATTGGCTATAGCTCATACCTTCAGCACGAGCAGCCGCATTAATACGTTGAATCCACAAAGAGCGGAAGCTACGTTTTTTATTACGACGATCGCGATAAGCGTATAATAATCCTTTCTCTACTGAGTTTTTCGCTACGGTCCAAACGTTTTTACGACGTCCGAAAGACCCTTTAGCTAATTTTAAAAATTTCTTTCTGCGTGCTCTTGAAGCAACATGGTTAACTGAACGAGGCATATCTAAATACTCTTTTTATCCGTTTTTATTAATACTAATTAAATGATTATAATCTACCTGGTAACATGTATTTAACATTGTTCATATCTGAATCAGATACCAGAGTAAATTTAGCAAGACTACGCTTACGCTTAGTTTCTTTTTTGGTCAAAATGTGATTATGAAAAGCTTGCTTTCTTTTCACTTTTCCAGAGCCAGTGATTTTAAATCTCTTTTTAGCTGAGGAATTAGACTTCATTTTTGGCATAATGTAACTTTATTTTGTGCGTTATATACTATTTTTTCTTTTTAGGGCTAATGGTCATTTGCATACGTTTACCTTCTAATTTTGGAAGGGCTTCTACTTTACCTTCTTCTTCGAGAGCTTGAGCAAAACGTAACAAAAGTTCTTCGCCTTGTTCTTTATAGACGATAGAACGTCCTCTAAAGAACACATAAGCTTTAACCTTAGAGCCTTCGGCCAAGAATTTTTTAGCGTGGTTAAGTTTAAAGTTGTAATCGTGTTCGTCGGTTTGAGGGCCGAAACGAATTTCTTTCATTACAACCTTACTTGCATTCGCCTTTAATTCTTTTTGGCGTTTCTTTTGCTCGTAAAGGAATTTTTTATAGTCCGTTAGCTTACATACTGGTGGATCAGCGTTTGGACTAATCTCCACCAAATCCAACTCCATTTTCTCAGCAAGAGCAAGTGCTTCTTTCAGAGAAAACACACCTGGTTCAATATTTTCACCTACTACCCTAACTTTAGGTGCGGTTATATATTGATTAATCTTATGCTCAGCTTCCACTTTACGGGGTGGAAAATTTCTGCCGTATGGTTTAGATTGTAGTGCTATAGGATAACTCCTTTCTTTTAAGTTAAACTTATTTAATTTTCTATTTATATATCTAAAGCCAGGATTTCGTCAATCTCCGACTTAATGATTTTTGCAAATTCTTCCATCGACATCGATCCTAAGTCGCCTTGGCCTTGTTTGCGGACAGAAACTGTTCCTTCAGCTTCTTCTTTCTCGCCAACTATCAGCATATACGGTACTTTCATGATTTCCGCATCTCTGATTTTTTTGCCAATTTTCTCAGTACGTTCGTCTAAGGAGGTGCGAAGGTCGTAATTATTTGCCAATTGTGCAACTTTTTTTGCATAATCGCTATATTTATCACTTACTGGCAAAATAATCGCTTGTTCAGGTGCTAGCCATAATGGGAACTTACCTGCACAGTGCTCGGTTAATAC
>DATCKI010000209.1:0-4924 GCA_036562365.1 Bacteroidia bacterium
GTCAGAATCGTCAAGTAGACTTATGAGTGCTCTTAGTTCGGCGGCTTTCATGCTATGCGAAATTAATGCATAAAGCACTAGGCAATTAGCTCAAAACTTTAAAAGTATTAACAGCCAACTATGAATAGTTACGAAAACACGAATTTTAAAAGAAGATAAATAGCAGGAGCTAATAGCATACTTCCATCAATAAATGCGTCGAAACGCCATGTTGGTTTATCCGTCTCAGCTTTATAAACTATGAATATACTAAGAATAAAACTTATAGCTAATGAATATGCCAAAATAGGCTTTAAAAAGTCTAAATATGCTCCAATTAAGCTTAGTATACTGCATATTATCAGGCTAATAATTGAAATTTTCTTTACTGTTTTAATGCCTAATTTTACTGCTAATGTGGGTACATTTTTAATCTCATCTTGAGCTAAGTCCCTAATATCGAAAGGAATGGTAATAGCCCAGAAATATAGACTTAAAAAGAAGAAATTATAGAGAAAATACCATTTGAAATTATCGATAAGTAGCGAAGGAAATAGATAAAGTAAGTATCCCCAGCAAATACCAACTAAAATAGATTTTAAATGGGGAATTTCTCTAAGATTTAATTTGAAAACATTGATAATTAAAGGAGGATGATACAATAAACTAATAATAGCTAATGGGGCCAAGCTCAGCACAATTTTAAAAGGGAAGAAAGTCAAACAAAGTATCCAAATTATACTGAAGCAATAACTAAACCATTTGATAAACTCTTGGTATTTAATGTAATAAACATGGCGTTCGGAAGCAGTTTCTAGCGAATAATCTTTCACCTGCCACAAACGAAGAAAATTGTAGGCAATAAAAATGGAGAGGGGAATAAAGATAAGGAGTATATCGGGGAATTTATTGTAATTACCCCAAGCCAAAAATGCAGCGTAAATTCCGCCTATACTGGCAATCCAAAAATTACTATAGAATAGAAATTTTAGAATTTTCATTCTTGCGATTTTTGATACTCTAAAACGCCCCAACCAATTGCAAATCCTGCTACACCGCCAATAGAAGAGAATATAGCTCTACGTTTGCGAACTTGATTTAAGAAACCTTGTCTATAATATAAGTCGTTTTCAATACGGCCTTTAGTTAATTCATTTAATTGTTTACCTTTGGTATATGGCGGTATAGCAGCTTCAACCCCAGTATAAATTCCAGCAGGAATAATGCCATAAGGTCCTAAAAAATAGCCGCCTGCAGCTCCAAGTACAAAGTTACCGATGGCTCCATAAGGTTTTTTATAAAAGCGGCGGGCATCTCTTCCTCCTTCAGAATAAGAGCGTGCAGCATTTACACTCATAGAGTCGTTAGCTGTGATATAAGCCTTAAAAACAATGTATTCCTTACCATCTTTATAATAAGAGAATAGGGTATTTCTCTCTACTTTTTTAAGCTTATTATTTTTCAGTTTGAAGTAAAAATTCAGACTATCAGTAGCATTATCGAAGCTCATAATTTTTTGTTTACCTGTAAGGTAAAAAGCAAAATCGTTCGGATAAGTAACATGATTATTCGAACGATAAAATTCAACCTTTTTAGTTGAAATAAATTTAGAGCTTCCTTTGGGCGAGAGGTATTCAATTTTATTGTCAGAAACTGCTTTAATTTCTACCTCTTTAAATTTGGCTTTCCAAGGTTGAAAACCATTTTGAGCGGAAGCGATAGTAATACTACCAAAAATAGTTAGTAAAATAAATAGCTTTTTCGACGACATAAGCCAAAGGAACGAATTTAAGCTGAATAGAAAAAGGGTTGAGTATAAATTGAGTAATAAATTTTATGAAAAGCTATTCACATAGATAAACAAACCATTTTAATTGAGTATTTTTGCGCAGTTTTTAAAGCAAGTACATGAAAAAGGAAATGTTTGTCGAAAGACATGTGGGTCCATCTGCTGCTGAAACAGCAGAAATGTTGAAGGTTGTGGGCGCTTCAACGCTAAATGATCTTATTTCTCAAGTTGTTCCAGCATCTATTCGTTTAGAGAATGGATTAAACATGGGGCAAGCTCTAACCGAACGTGAGTATCTCAAATTAATTAACGAGAAAGCGTCTAAGAACAAAGTATACCGTTCTTTTATTGGACAGGGATATTTTGGAACTTTTACTCCATCTGCAATTTTACGTAACATCTTCGAAAGTCCGTATTGGTATACTGCTTATACCCCGTATCAGGCAGAGATCTCACAAGGACGCATGGAAAGCTTATTAAACTTCCAGACTTTAGTTACCGATTTAACAGGATTACCTTTAGCTAATGCATCGCTGCTTGACGAAGGTACTGCAGCTGCAGAGGCTATGAATGTTTTCTTCAATAGCAAATCTAAAGAACAAGATGCTGCCAATAAATTCTTCGTTTCTGAAACAGTTTATGCGCAAACATTATCTGTTCTTTTAACTCGTTCTGAACCTTTAGGAATTGAAGTTGTAGTTGGAAATCCAGCTGACTTCACATTCGATTCATCATATTTTGGAGCATTACTTCAATACCCTAACGCTATGGGAGCGGTTGAAGATTATGCTGCTTTCGTAGAAAAAGCTCATGCTGCTGGAATTAAAGTGGCTGTAGCTACCGATTTATTAGCATTAACCTTGTTAACTCCTCCAGGAGAATGGGGGGCTGATATTGCTTTTGGTAACTCACAACGCTTTGGTGTACCAATGGGATTTGGTGGTCCACATGCCGCATTCTTCGCAGCCAAAGAAGAGTTTAAGCGTCAATTACCAGGACGTATTATTGGGGTAACCATCGATGCACAAGGAAATCCTGCTCTTCGTATGGCACTTCAAACTCGTGAGCAACATATTAAACGCGATAAAGCAACCTCAAATATCTGTACAGCTCAAGCTTTATTAGCGAATATGGCTGCTATGTATGCAGTGTATCATGGTCCTGCACGATTAAAACAAATTGCAGAAAATGTACACGAAGCTGCTTCTATAATTTATGTTGGATTAAAATCATTAGGTGCTGAAGTTGTTGAAACATCATTCTTCGATACCATTTTCGTAAAAGCAGATTCAGATTTTTCAGCTAAAATTATGTTAGAAGCTGAGGCAAAAGGAATCAACTTCTTCTACGGAAAAGCTGGTTATATCGGAATTTCTGCTGATGAATTAACCACAACCGAAGATGCACATGATGTTATTGCAATTTTTGCGAAAGTTTTAGGTAAAGATGCTATCAAACCAGAAGTAGTTTCAACTTTCTATCCTGAAAAATTAGCTCGTACATCTAAATATTTACAACAAAACGTATTCAATTCGTATCATAGCGAAACAGAATTGATGCGTTATATCAATCGTTTAGAGCGTAAAGACATAGGACTAAATTATAGCATGATTGCATTAGGTTCATGTACCATGAAATTAAATGCAGCTACTGAATTAGCTCCACTTTCACGTCCAGAATTCGCATCTATTCACCCATTTGCTCCTGCAAATCAGGTTCAAGGTTATAAAGAAATTATCGAAGAATTAGCTGCTGCATTATGTACTGTTACTGGTTTTGATGCGGTATCTCTTCAACCTAACTCTGGTGCTCAAGGTGAATATGCTGGCTTAATGGCTATACGTAATTACTTTAAAGCTAATAATCAGACAAACCGTACTATTGCTTTAATTCCATCTTCGGCACATGGTACCAATCCTGCTTCAGCGGTAATGGCTGGTTTACAAGTAGTGGTTGTAAAGTGCGACGAATTAGGTAACATCGATGTAGATGATCTAAAAGCGAAATGTGAGCAATATAACGATACCGTAGCTTGTTTAATGGTTACTTATCCATCTACACATGGAGTTTACGAAGAACGCATAAAAGAAATTACCGACATGGTTCATGCGGTAGGCGGACAAGTATATATGGATGGTGCGAATATGAATGCTCAGGTGGGATTAACCTCGCCGGGTAATATTGGTGCCGATGTTTGTCACTTAAACTTACATAAAACCTTTGCTATTCCGCACGGTGGTGGTGGTCCGGGGGTTGGTCCAATTGGTGTTCGCAAGCATTTAGCTCCATATTTACCTGGACATACATATTTAGCGGATGGTACTGGTCAAACTGCGGTTTCTGCTGCGCCATTTGGTTCAGCTTTAATCTTGATAATTTCGTATGCATATATTAAAATGTTAAGTGCTGAAGGATTGACAGAGAGTACTAAGTATGCGATATTAAATGCGAATTATATCAAAGAAAAATTAAAAGATTATTATCCTGCATTATACACAGCTGAAAATGGAAAAGTAGCGCACGAATTCATTGCAGATTGTAGAGAGTTTAAGCGTACGGCAGGAGTAGAGGTAGTAGATATTGCTAAACGATTAATGGATTTTGGATATCATGCACCTACAGTATCATTCCCAGTTGCTGGTACATTAATGATAGAGCCAACAGAAAGTGAGAGCAAAGCAGAATTAGACAAATTTATCGAGACCATGATTACTATACGTGAAGAGATTCGTGAGATAGAAAATGGTATTGCAGATAAAGTGAATAATACCTTGAAAAACGCTCCACATACATGTCAGGTAGTATTATCAGATGCGTGGGATAAGCCATATTCGAGAGAGAAAGCAGCTTTCCCAGTTAAGCGATTAAAAACGGATAAGTTTTGGCCATCAGTAGGACGTGTAAACGAGGCGTATGGCGACAGAAACCTGGTTTGTACTTGTTTGCCTTTGGAGGCTTATATGAACGAGATGGTAGAAGCGTAAGAGTTATTTAAATAGTTTTAGAAAGTTGCCTCACAAGGGCAACTTTTTTTTTAAAAAAATCCTTTAGACTTTGCATTTCTGCGTTGAAGTAAAATTTTGTTCGGTCACGTCCCCAAGTGCCTTGGGGACGCTCCTTTGCCCAAATTTTAATCCGCCTTGAACTGCGTTGTCT
>DATCKI010000219.1:0-2471 GCA_036562365.1 Bacteroidia bacterium
ATATTTACCAACCCACATATCGAAAAAATATTTGGGTTATGATGATGGTTTAATGCATTTTAAATTTAATGGGTGTATATGTTATAAAATAATTTAATAATAAATTATTTTATATGTATCACACGATTTAATCGTGCGATACCTTTTATAAATTTGATTTAACCCACGTATTATTGGTGTAAACGCCAATAGGTTTACCTTGTAATTTCACACCCCAATAAGCAGAATTTTCGCTTTTGGATTTGTTTTTATCCAAAGTAAATTCCCATTCCACATTCGTATTAAAGAAGCTTAATTCAGCCTTCTCTCCTTCTTTAATTAAAGGAATGGTTAATCCTAATATTTTACGTGGATTTGAAGTAAATGTTGCAACAATTTGTTCTAAAGTACAATCATCTTTTAAACAAGTATAAACAGATCCAAAAAAGGTTTGTAATCCCAAGGTTCCAAAAGCACCTTTTTCGAATTCAATTATCTTCGTTTCTCGATCTTCAGGAATATGATTTGAGCATAAAACATCAATTTTTCCGTCTTTCACGCATTGTTTTAAAGTTTTACGCTCATCTTCGCTACGTAAAGGAGGGAAAACTTTATAATTAGTATCAAATTTCTTCAGTTCTTGATCCGAAAAATGGAGATAATGGGCAGCTAAAGACGTACTTAAACGAGCGCCTTTCAATTTATTTTGATGAATAATTTCAATTGAATCTACCGAAGTAACATTTAAGAAATGTACAGGCACATCAGCATATTGAGCGATAGCCACATCTCTTTGTACGGCCACATCTTCAGCAATGGTAGGGATACCTTTCATTCCTAAATTAACGGCTTCAGGACCTTCATTTACACTTGCCCCTTTAGCCAAATAGGCATCCATGCTTGTAATCAATATAGGTTTTTGGAAAGAATGTGCGTATTGTCCTGCTAATAAAACCAATTTTGAGTTTTTAATAGGATGTGCATTATCGGTATATGCAACACAACCAGCTAAATGCAAATCATACATTTCGCTCAACTCTTCACCTTTCATACCCTTCGATAAAGCAGCGGCAGGTAAAACTTGTAAAGGTGAAAATTCAGTTCTTTTAGCAACCATATCTACGGCCGCTTTATTATCCATACAAGGCTGACCATCTGGCATTAAAACCACTGAAGTAAAACCTCCATCTAAAGCTGTTTCACATAAACTTCTTAAGTCTTCTTTATATTCAAATCCGGGTTCTCCCGATTGAACTTGAAAATCTATCCAACCAGCAGATACACATGCTCCATCTAAATTAATTTCCTGAGCTACATCTACTTTTAGATTGCTTCCAATTTGAGAAATAATACCGTTTTGAATGAAAATATCGATGGTCTGACCGTTAAATGGCGACTCTTGTTGAATAACTTTAACGTTGCGGAATACTATATCCATACCGTCAACAAATGTAAGAATAAATATACTTGTTTGAGAGAATAATTAAATCTTTATTTTACAAATCTTGTGAATATCACCTCAAGTGCAAGGAATATAAGGGCTAAGATTAAGCAATACTTCCATAGACCAATCCCCTTCTCCATTTTTTGGATACCTGTAAATACAGCTTCATTATCTTCAGATTTGAGGAATTTTAAATTTGGCCAAATTGCTTCCCATTCCTTTTGTTCTTCTATACTAATAGGCTCAGCAAGTCCTTCGCCTGGACCAAAATTCACCGAAAGTACACCTATATCATTATTTTCTTGTTTCATGATATAGTTACCCGATTTCAACTCCATTCCATTAATATACAAATTCAAGCTATTCCCTACCACCCTTTGCTCAGGAATAAAACTAGATTGTTCTTCAGTCAAGTATAATTCAATAATAGCTTCGCTATTATTAGCAGTTTGTGCTAATTGAATTGGAGTGCTGGAATTTGCTTCAACATATAAATTCTGAATACGTTGCGCATAAAATGCACTCTTAAGCATTATAGGAACAAAAAGTGCATGAGAGGTTAAGTTAGAGTATGAATCTTGTAAAGGGATTCCGCTAATTAAAGCATACCCATTCCCCACTTTGCACCAGGCCATAGCCACATCTCCATTAGCCATGCTAAACAATACTTCCCAAGGAGTTTGAGTAGAATTTTGTAGAGGGAAATATTTTTTAACTTCGGGAACATCGTTCCAATTTTTCTTTTTATTTTCAAAAACTCCTGCAAAAAATGGAGTTTCAGCATTAAGTTTTCCCCCCTTCAGCACATTTATTTTTTCTGCTTGAAGTTGAGGAAGTTTTAAAGCTTTAAATACATCATTATAAATTGGTATAGAATTAGGTTCTGGGAATATAGCTAAAACCCCACCTTTTTCTATGAATTTATTTAATTCGGTAGTCCAACCACTACTTAAGGTACTTGCTTCGCTTAAAATTAAAAAATCTTTAGAGTTCCACGTTTGGAAATCTGGTTGATTTTCGTTGAAAATTTGAGTTTGAAATTGAGGAT
>DATCKI010000013.1:0-3371 GCA_036562365.1 Bacteroidia bacterium
TAATATGAATATTTCAGAATTTGCAACTGGAATTTATACTTTAAAATTAGTTTCAGATAAAGGAGAGATGCAAAATATCAGAATTATTAAGAAGTAATTTTCAAATTTAATTTTTGAAAAAAAATAGAAGAGGGGAGATGAAAGTCTACCCTCTTTTTGTTTAATGTTCTAAAGTTTCAACAATTTTATTAAAAAGGGCTTTGTACTCTAAAAGGAAAGCTCTAAATTCGCAGCCATAAATTTTTGTAGCAAATGAGCGTATTAGTTAATAAAGATTCGAAAATTCTTGTGCAAGGTTTCACCGGTAAAGAAGGTACCTTTCACGCAGAACAAATGATTGCCTACGGTACTAACGTTGTTGGTGGTGTTACTCCAGGCAAAGGAGGAACTGAGCATTTAGGACGTCCTGTTTTTAATACCGTTGCTGATGGTGTTAAACAAGCTGGCGCAAATGTTTCTATCATTTTCGTACCACCGGCATTTGCTGCAGATGCTATTATGGAAGCTGCTGAGGCTGGAATTAAAGTAATCGTTTGTATTACTGAAGGTATTCCAGTTAAAGATATGGTTGCGGTTAAAAATTATTTAGCTAACCGTGATGTTACTTTAATCGGTCCTAACTGTCCAGGTGTTATTACTTCTGATGAAGCTAAAGTTGGTATTATGCCAGGTTTCGTTTTCAAAAAAGGACGCATTGGTATCGTTTCTAAATCAGGTACTCTTACCTATGAAGCTGCAGACCAAGTTGTGAAAGCTGGTTTGGGTATTTCTACTGCAATTGGTATTGGTGGTGACCCAATCATTGGTACTACTACTAAACAAGCAGTTGAATTATTTATGAATGACCCTGAAACGGATGCAATCGTTATGATTGGTGAAATCGGTGGTTCTTTAGAAGCTGATGCCGCTCGTTGGATTAAAGAAACTGGTAATAAAAAACCTGTAATTGGTTTCATCGCTGGGCAAACTGCTCCTAAAGGTCGTCGTATGGGACACGCTGGTGCTATCGTAGGTGGCGCAGACGATACCGCTGAAGCTAAAATGCGTATCATGAGCGAATGTGGTATCCACGTTGTTGCTTCTCCAGCTGATATTGGAAAAAAAGTTGCTGAAGTTTTAGGTGTGACAGCTTAATAATTTCATTAAGAATAGTTTAAAATGGATTGCTCTCGTAGTAATCCATTTTTTTTTCGCTTAATTTGAACCTTCTTTGCCTTTATTTGTATAAAACATTAAACATTTAAATTGAATTTTATGAGAACTAGCATTTTAGCCATCTTTATGGCATTGGTTACTTTGGGAACACAGGCTTTCGGTCAAACTTTTTCTATTAATGAAGATCCTAATATTCAAGTTACTGGTACTTATGAAATGGAAGTAATGCCCGACGAAATTTATATTTCTATTACTCTGCGCGAAAAATTAGATAATAAATCTAAACTAACTATCGACGAACAAGAAAAGAAACTTAAAGCAGCATTAAATAGTATTGGAATTAAAATGGATGATTTGTCTCTTTCTGATGCAAAAGCTGATTTTGTGAAAATTAAATGGCAAAAGAATGAGGTCGTAAATCAAAAGGAATATACTCTGAAAGTAGGTAATGCTGAAATGGTAAGTAAGGTGTTCTCTGAGTTAGATAAATTAGGTATTAAAGACGCCTATATTGCTCGTGTAGATCATAGTAAAATGGAAGAGCTTAAACGTAATGCAAAAATTGAAGCTATGAAAATTGCAAAGGATAAAGCAGATTATTTAACCGGTGCAATTGGCTATAAAACGGGTATGCCTCTCCAAATTCGTGAAGAAGCTGAACCTTATTACCCAGTGTATGCAAATACTATGTTTAAAGTAGCCGAAAGCTCTGGTAATGCAGATGATGCTTTGCCGGAATTGGAGTTTGAAAAGATTAAGTTGAGGGCTTCTATATTTGCCAAATTCAAAATCGAAAAGTAATAAAATGATTTAGGCTTTGCACTTCTGCGTTGGAGCTTAAAAATCATTTCTGCTGCGCCACGCTGCGTTGGATAGAAATTTTGGTTCGGTCATCCCCAAGGCACTTGGGGATGACCTCGTTTCGTTTTCGCTCCGCCTTGAACTGCTTTGCCTAAAACATTTTATTATGTGTTGATAATAAAATGTTTATGTTCTATTTTCGACAATGCGTTATTATTTGAAGAAGCAGGTATTTTTGAGCATCATTAATGCAGAAATTGGTGGAAATAAATCAGCGT
Source organism: Bacteroidia bacterium (assembly GCA_036562365.1). Taxonomy (GTDB): domain Bacteria; phylum Bacteroidota; class Bacteroidia; order CAIKAF01; family CAIKAF01; genus JACVCJ01. Next base: position 2,235 of record DATCKI010000013.1, read on the forward strand.
AAATAAGTTTTAATCAGTATTATCAGCGTGCCATAAAATGCTTGTAATTGTAAATAGCCACCTTAATTGCGTGCCGGATTGCAGCGGTACCCCACCCCCAAGGTACTTGGCGGGGTGGAGTATAGCGGAAAGCCGGTATGAGGATCTATTGGAAATAGTTGCTATAACACGCCATAACTTCAAAAAAAAAAGACCTCGAGAAGAGGCCTTCAATCTGTTATATAAATTTTAAAACGGGGCGGAAGCCCTTATCTACTGTGGCTTCATGCTCGTTAGTTTCTTTATCTTGTGCAAAGATTTTAAGTTGTTCTGCGCTCGATCTCCAACTTCCACCCTTAGTTATACCTGCTTCTTTTACAATTTCTTTTACATTACCACTCATGTTATATAATCCATATCCATTTGGCCAATACGACATAACAGGTGCCGTTATATCAAATTCTGAATTACCTTCTGAACCTATTTTATAGTTGGCAAGAATATATCCTTTTGAATTTCTCATATAGGGGCCATTCCAAGGGTACGGACCACTTTGTCCGCCAAGTGCTGCATACATCCATTCTTGCTCAGTAGGTAAATCTACTTTTACTTTTTTCCCCTTCCATTTTGGATTAATCGTCTGTATGTTGGCATTGATTTTATTCTCTAACCATTTGCAAAATTCTTCTGCACCTAATTTAGTCATACCTATTGCTGGAAATTCTTTATAAGCAGGATGCGAAAAATAGACATTGGTCATTCCATTGAAAAATGTTTTCCAAATATCATCGCTGCGTTTGATTTTTGGGTAAAGTTCTGTATTTGTCGACTTAATATCTTCTTCGAATTGAGAGTAAAGTGCGTTGTGAACTTCTGTTTTAAAAATGAAAAATTCTGCAATATGGGCATTTTGTGCCGTTCCTTTTTCATCTGTCCATATTAATTCTCCACTTGGAATGTGTGCCCAAAAATCTCTTTGAGTCCACTTTGTGAAACTTTTTGCTGAAAGCTGTGAAGAGGAAAGGATTGCAATAAAAAATAGGTGTAGGTTTTTCATAGTAATGAGTTAATTAGTATATAGTTATACGTAAAAAATTAATGTAGGATTTACGTATTAACATATTTTAAATTTTACTGTAGAGCGTTATAAATTACTTC
>DATCKI010000015.1:0-3846 GCA_036562365.1 Bacteroidia bacterium
CGCTTATAGATATAATTAAAAAGCTGAGTCGAAGAAAGTAATTAGTTTTTGTACCTTTGCTAAAATATAGTATTTATGGGCTATTACATAGGTAAATTGATATTTTTCTTATTGGGTTGGAAGTTAGCACAAGAGCCACCAAAAGGGTTAAGAAGGAGTGTAATGATAGCATCGCCTCATACTTCAAATTGGGATATGATAATTGCGAGGGCGGCATTCGCGATTATGAGATTGCCCGTTAAATTTACCATAAAAAAAGAGTGGTTTAAGTTTCCTTTTAACTTAATTATGGGTCCGTTGGGAGGTATTCCAATCGACCGTAGCCCTAAGAAAGAAGGAGATGCACGTATAAGTATGGTAGATGCAATGGCCGAGCTTTTTAACAAATATGAAGATATTATAGTTTTGGTAACCCCAGAAGGAACTCGTAAATTGCAAACCGAATGGAAAACAGGTTTTTACTATGTTGCTAAGCAAGCAAATGTACCTATCTTGTGTGGATGGTTAGATTATGCAAAGAAGCATGCAGGTGTAGGACTCGTTTTAAATCCATCCGACGACATGAAATCTGATCTAAAGCAGATCATGAATTTTTATAAAGATATTACACCAAAATTCCCTGAGAATTTTAGTGTAGACCATAGGTACGTATAAATTAAAACAAAAATAGAAAATGAGCATTTCGTTAAACAAAGTTGTGTCTGTTAGCTATACTCTTCGTACAGATAACGCGCAAGGTGAATTAGTTCAACAAGTTGACACAACAAATCCATTGGTTTTCTTATTTGGCCATGGACAACTATTACCAAAATTCGAAGAAGCATTATTAAACAAAAATGTTGGCGATACATACGAAGTAACTTTATCTCCACAAGATGGTTACGGTGTTCGTGAAGAACAAGCTGTAGTTGATATTCCAGTTGAAGTTTTCGTTCTTGATGGAGTGTTACAAGAAGAAATGATTACTGTTGGTAATACTGTACATTTAAGAAATCAAGATGGTATGCCTTTAAGTGGTATCGTTCTTAACCGTGGCGTTGAAACTGTAACAGTTGATTTTAATCATCCTCTTGCCGACAAAACCTTACATTTTACAGGAGAAATCGTTGCTATTCGTGACGCTTCTGCTGATGAAATTAGCCATGGTCACGTACATGGTGAAGGTGGTCATCATCATTAATATTTTAAATATTAAGCATAAAAAAAGCCTGAGTTAAACTCAGGCTTTTTGCATTTATTTAGTTCTTGTTTATCTAACTTGGAGACGTTTTACGTGAATGTCTTTATTTGTTTGGAATCTTATTAAATAGATACCTGGTTTTAAATCGTTCACGGGAATTGTTATTGATGAACCTTGACCTGTTTGGTTCACATTACCCATTTTCTTTACAGTTTTTCCTGTAACGTCTATAATTTCTACCACTCCAAAGATAATTTCACCCTCTGTTACTACATTACATTGGTCAGATGTTGGGTTCGGATACACATTAATATTTGTATGTACCGTTGTAAGTGAATTGTTTGGATGGTTTGGATTTACCGTTGGTGAGGTAACACTAATTGGATTATTAGAATCAGTACTTGATGTTTGTTCTATTCCTATTACACTTGATTGATGTAATTTATCTTCAGGGAATACTCCTAATATATCTTGAACGGTAACATGACCTCCACCATTAAATATTCTTTGTTGCGTTGCATTTATATCGTCAGATGAATTTGATGGATCTGTTGCATCTCCATTATTATCTGGAGTAAATGTGCCTCCGCCACTTAAATAGACAGGTTGACTTTGTAACGCGTCAAAATCATGAGAGCTACCTGTCATAGCTGCTTGCCCAAATAATACTCCTGAAAGTATAAATAAAGGCATTCCAAAGAAGAGTATTTTTGCTTTCATACGCGTTTCTTTTTTTAGTGATATTCAAATTTAATTTAAAATTGAAAAAAAAACTCCGACAAATTTTGAGGGTTATCAGATTCTTAATTCTTATTCTTCAATTTTAAAACTTGTTTAATATACAAATAACGGATATTTTAGCGAAAAGGTTGTGATTTTAACAAAATGATAAATACCAAACCGATACATATATTAAGAACCTTCTCATCTGCACAACTAGTTGAGTTCGAGAAGTTTTTGAATTCACCCGTTTTTAATACGAATAAAATGGTGATTCAATTATTTGATATTGTAAAGGTTTATGCTCCTAATTTTGATTCTGAACAACTGCTTAGAAATAATGTTTACTCTAAACTTTTTGGAAACGACCAACTCGACGAAAGTAAATTACGTTACGTTGCCTCCGATTTAGCTCAAGTTTTAGAAGATTATATCTCTTGGTTCGAATTTCAAAAATCTCGACAACAAAAGAATTTATTTCTCCTAGATTATTATAGAAAAGCTGATTTAGAAAGGTATTTTAATCAAATTCTCGACGAAGAAAATAAACTTCAAGAAAAGAATCCTATTAAAGATTCTACCTGGTTTTTCCATCAATATCTTTTGGAAGAAAATGCCTATCAATACTCTCAACAAAAGAAAAGTAGATCGCTAGATAATAATCTTCAAACCTTAGTCGATTATCTCGATTTATTCTATATCTCTAATAAACTTAAGCATTCAGGTGAAATGCTTACTAGAGAAGTTTTACTTCGTATTAAATATAAAAAACCTCTTTTGGATAGTGTTCTGGAGTTCTTAAAAGAAGATAATATCCAAGACTTTTTAGCAGTTGAATTGTATCATAATGTAATTCAAATGCACTTATATCCAGATGAAACTACTCATTATTACAGACTTCTAGAATTATTAGAAACCAATAGAAATAATATTTCTAAACTTGAACGTGTTGACCTTTTTGTTTTTGCACAGAACTATTGTACTGCACAAATTAATAGTGGCAAAACTGAATTTTTAAAAGAAGTATTCGACCTCTATAAAAAAATGATAGAGCAAGATGCTATTTATGATGACTCTGGGGATATACGTTTAAATGTATTCAAAAATATTGTTACTGTTGGAATACGATTAGAAGAGTTTGATTTTGTAGAAAGTTTTATTGAAAACTTTAAGAATAAATTAGATGCAGACAAAAGAGAATCTGCTATTCAATACAATATGGCATGGCTTAACTATGCCAAAAAGGATTATAAAGGAGCTTTACGTTTACTTTCAATGGCCGAGTTTGCAGATATTTTCTACTTATTGGGGAGTAAATGCTTACAATTAAAGATTTTCTTAGAAACAGAAGAATACGATGCTTTCTACGCCCTTTGTGAGTCGTTCTACGTCTTTTTAAGACGTAATAAAATTATTGCCGATTACCAAAAAGAAGCCCACCTAGAATTCATTAAATACATCAAGCAATTAGGTAGAATTAAGATGACCAAAAATATGAATGCTGCCGCTAAATTATATTCTAATTTGCAAGGTGATGTGGGGCTGATTGATAGAAGTTGGTTTCTTAAAAAAGTAGAAGAAATCAACCCAAAACTCAAAAAATAATTTTTTTGGCTAAGTTTTTGTTTGTAATTTGTACAAACCTAAAAAATACAGATTATGAGAAAATTTTTAATTATTTTAAGTATAGTTTTTGGAACTACTGCATTTGCTCAAGTAGCACAAACTACCACAGAAATAGACAAAACCATGCGTCCTGCTTTGTATGCGACGATTAAATATCCGTCTAAATTAACAGACGAGGCTCTTAGCAATTACCTTAAAGGTTTAGGCATTAAAGGTGGTAAAAACCTTAAAGGTTGGACTCTATACGAAGGTGCATTAATCGAAAAAATTTCGGTTACACGTTTAGATTATTATTTCAAGGTTGAACAAAACGGGAAAAA
>DATCKI010000022.1:0-8702 GCA_036562365.1 Bacteroidia bacterium
AAAGCCATCGATTCAAATCGACATTTTGCTCCATACTCATGCTCTAAACGATATTGTATAACCTCAAATTGAAGTTCACCTACCGTACCAACAATTTTTCTATTTCCTGGTTGCATTAAGAATAATTGCGCAACACCTTCGTCGGTTAACTGACGTATACCTTTTTCTAATTGTTTCGTTTTCATTGGGTCGGTATTTACCAACTCTTTGAAAATTTCTGGACTGAAACTAGGTATCCCTCTAAATTGTAGCATTTCACCCTCGGTTAAGGTGTCTCCAATTTTAAAGTTTCCACTGTCGTATAAACCAATTACATCTCCTGGATATGCTTCTTCAACCACTTGCTTGTCGGATGCCATAAAGGAAGTAGGGTTGCTGAAACGCATATCTTGATTTAGACGTGTATGCTTGTAAAATTTATTCCTTTGGAATACTCCACTTACGATACGTAAAAAGGCAATTCGGTCTCTGTGACGAGGATCTAAATTTGCATGAATCTTAAAGATGAATCCGGAAAATTTAGGCTCGGTTGGAGCAACCTCTCTTTGGTCGGTTGGTCGACCTACTGGCTCAGGAGCAATTCGAATAAAAGTTTCTAATAACTCTTTTACACCGAAATTGTTTAATGCCGAACCAAAGAATACTGGTGCTATTTCACCATTTAAATATTTTTTCTGATCGAATGTTTCGTATACGCCCTCAATTAATTCTACATCATCTCTTAGTTGTTGGGCTGGATTCTCTCCAACTATCTCGTCTAAAAGTGAATCTTGAATATCGGTTAATTCTACTACATCCTTTTCAATCTTTGTTTTATTGGCAGCAAATAGATTTAATTTGTGGTCGTATAAATTATATACACCTTGGAATCTAGATCCTATCCCAATAGGCCAAGCTAATGGTCTAACTTTTATAGATAATTTATTTTCTAACTCATCTAATAAGTCGAATGGATCTTGTCCTTCACGGTCCATCTTATTTATGAAAACAATAACTGGTGTATTACGCATTCTACAAACTTCCATTAATCGTTCAGTTTGTGCTTCTACACCATTGGCCGCATCTATAACTAATATTACGGAGTCAACCGCTGTTAAGGTTCTATAAGTATCTTCTGCAAAGTCTTTGTGACCTGGAGTATCTAGTAGGTTAATTTTGGCACCCATATATTCAAATGCCATAACCGAAGTAGCAACCGAGATACCTCTTTGCTTTTCTATTTCCATGAAATCGGATGTTGCCGATTTCTTAATTTTATTCGATTTAACCGCACCTGCAGTTTGAATTGCCCCACCGAATAAGAGTAACTTCTCGGTAAGTGTTGTTTTACCCGCATCTGGGTGAGAAATAATTGCGAATGTGCGACGTTTTTTAATTTCAGGAGCCAAATTCATGCCGCAAAGGTAGATATATCTTACAAAAATCGTAAACGTGCAGCCCTTCCTTCGTGAAATAAAATATCTAAAATGCTTAAATCTCGCTCCAACTCATACCTCTGTGCATGTATATGTGTAAATTTTATTTTCTCATAACTCGGTATGCTCATCCTAAAATCTTCAACATCTTCTCCTTTTTCTATATATGTTTTACTTATTTCTTTCGCCTTTTCTCTAAATCCTAATTCTTCTAAACTCCAATTTAATAACTCTAAACTTAAATCTACTAAATACTCTGGTCGCTTTTCTAAAATACTGTTTAACTCTGGCCCATAATATTCATAATATGGAGTATTGCCATATGCAGTTTGTATGGCCTTTTTGTGTTGATTTACCCAATTCTCTGCATATGATATCTTAACCTTATGCATTGCCATCTTTTGGTTTTTACCCTTTTCTAATGGAATTATTAAACGCTCTATTCCATTAGGTCCTGCTATCTCATACCGATTTCTATACGTCTGCTTTATAAAATGTTCTCCTAAATCTATTATAGGATTTTGAGAACGAATTAAGGTCTGAAAGTAATCTACAGGTCCAGCTATATATATTGGTAATACTTGAATCATAATAAATTATCAATGCGGAATAAATTGTCGTAATACTGCTCTTTGGTTGCACTGTCCCAATGTATTTTTCCTTGACGGTATTGCCAATGGGTTAATTGACCAAAATACACACTGACTAACAAAAATAAAATGCTTAAGCTCTTTACAAATTCTTGTTTTAATTTACTGAAGTACCAAACTATTGGAATTATAAATAATGGATAAAATTCTATGAAAACTCGAGTTCCTAATCCACCTCCATAATGCCATAACCACCAACTCGAAAATACAAAAGTTAGTATTACGAAGAAAAATATAAAACTTAATATGGATTTGTATTTTCTCTCTTTAATACCAAGTATTAAACTTGGAAATAATAAAAGAAATAGGGGGGTGTATAGGAAGAAACCTTTTCTATAACTCCATAAAAATTCGAAGAAATGTGCATGCATAAAATCGAATCCTTCTTCGTTATAACTATATATGATAGCATTTCCAGTTGCTAAATAGTAATAAATGAATTGTATACTAAATAGCATTATGGAAAGAATGCCAATTTGTATATATGATTGAATTAATTTCTTGCTTTGGTATAGTTTTATATTGCCCCAAATAAATGGGAGTGCAAATAATATGATCAGATTTATAGGTCGTATTAATAGGATGAATCCTAATGCTAGCCCAGATATCCATATCCATTTTTTTTGAAAATTGCTTAATACTAATTTTCTTGTTGCATATAGGAAAATACTTATCCATGCAAATGAATATAAATGTGATAGTCCTGGTTCCGATACTACCATATAACCAGCATTGGTGCCCAATAAGATGGCATAACAAGAAAGAATAGCCCAAGTTTTAGAAAGCTGAAAAGTCTCTAGTGTTTTGAAAACATAGTATAAACCCAGTAAAAAAAAACAAATTGCTGCTATATGGGATGCAACTTGAAAGGCATTTTCGTACCCATTAAATACTTTTCCACTTATTTTGAAATAGGTATAAACAGGAATGAAAAAAGGTATCTGACAAATAGCTGAACCTATATAGTACTTATTTATAGTCCCATATTCGCTCCTTTCTCTGAAATCATAAGGTTGTTTCCCTTTGGATAAATCAGATTGATAAATAGAATCGTAATAATGGAAGTTTAAATCTTGATAAATAAAGAAGGCCGGTAAATAACTATAATAGCCAAGTCCATCTACTTTTAAAATTCTGTTTCGCTCCGACTCAGATTTCCATGAAGTAAAAGCACTTGTCAAAATGATGACAAGTGCCCAAATAATAAGATGTATATATATATTTTTTGCGTTAATTATTTTCACATTTAAATGAATGAGAATAATCTATCTTTTCTGATTTTTTGGAAGAAATTTCCTTTTTTATTGGCATCAATACTAAACCAAATCATCGATACTTTACCAACTACATGGTCTTCTGGAACAAATCCCCAGTATCTACTGTCTAATGAATTATGTCTATTATCACCCATTAACCAATAATAATCCATTTTGAATGTATATGAAGTAGTTTCAACTCCATTAATATAGATTTTTCCATTTTCTTCTTTAAGCTCATTGCCTTCGTAAATACTAATAACCCTTCTGTAAATTGGGAGATTGTTAGCATTTAAATCAAGCTTTAATCCTTTTTTAGGAATTAATATAGGCCCCATATTATCTATAGACCAACCTCTTCCATCATGAGGGAATACAACATGAGAGCTAGAGTCTATATCATTAATAATTCTGTTTACCGATAAAACTCCATTGAAAGTTTTAAGTTTTTCAGCCTGATTTGGAGTTAATGTATATCTTCTTTGAGGTAAATTTAAATTTCTATAGTTGTAGTTATAACCTTCTAATAAATCTTCAGGAGTAATGCCTAATTTAAACATAGCTTCTCTATTAGGCTCTTGACTAATAATTACTTCGTAATGGAATTGACGATTTTCATTTTCAGCCTCTTCTACACCATTAACAAATAAAGCTCCATCTTTAATTTCTATAACATCGCCTGGAATTCCTACACAACGTTTTACGAAATTCTCTCTTTTGTCGACTGGTCTTGTAACGATCGGGTAGGCACCTGGATTAGAAAGAATCTCTTTTCTAACTTGATTTTCAATCTCTTTATAAGTAACTCCAGATGATTTCAAAGTATGATATCTTCTATCTGCTTCACCTCGAATGAAGTTATAATAACTCATTGCGAATAAATCTTGAGTATTGATAACGGTATCAGCTTCTGGGAAGTTAAATACCATGATATCTCCATTTTTAGGTTTAGAAATAGCTGGAAATCTTGTATATGGAATACTAGGTTGGTCAACATAAGTTTTGTTTAACGACTTTCCAACTACTGGTAAATCAGCCCATTTATTATGAGTGAACGGAATAGTGAAAGGAGTCATTGGTATTCTTAGTCCGTATGCAAATTTACTAACGAATAAGAAGTCGCCAATTAACATTGTTTCTTCCATAGAAGAAGAAGGGATTTGGTAAGGTTCGTATGTGTATGTTTTTACAATAGAAGCCACAACTATAGCGAAAATAGCGGCTTCTGCCCATTCTCTTACTATAGATTTTTTTCTTTCAGGTAGTTGATCTACTGGTATATATGCACTTTTAGGATCGAAAGCTAATTTCAATAAAAAATAGATGGGGGCTACAATACCTAGTAAGTGGTTTACAAATCCGTTTACTCCAAAACTCTTATAAAGGTTTACCAAAATACACCAAATAACAATTAATCCAATTCCTGGGAAAATAGTTCCAATTACCCAGTATTTAGGTTTACCTGTTATTTGTTGCACTATCCATAAATTATAAAATGGAACGAATGCTTTCCACGAGGCTTGACCCGCTTTTGGAAATAATTTGTATAAGCCTACAATTATTGCAATTGTTGTTGTGATTAAATAAGTAAGGATAATATAATACATAATGAAAATCTAATAGTACAATGATACAAAATGTACTCGACCTAAACTTACTTTTTCGATATACTTAATGTAAAATACGAAAAAAGTCGCCTTTTTAGGCGACTTTCAAACTAGTGTGTGTTTAATTTTAATCGTTTCCGTAAACTGTTACTGCTTGTTTGAATTTAGCTTGTTTACCGTCACAATTTGTATATAATATAGTTACATAGTACACACCTGAACTTACACCTTTAGGCGACCAGTTGATTTCTTTATCATCGGTGTCGTATACCTTAGTTCCCCATCTGTTGTATATCTTACAATTAAATACTTCGCTGTCTTTAAACTCAGAAGTTTTATAAACTTCATTATAGGTATCTCCGTTTGGTGTAAAGATATTAGGTAATGCTGATGGATTTGCACCAGCTTGTATCGACACATTGGTGGTATCGGCATAACTACCACAAGCATTATTTATGGTTACAATCAATTCTCCACCTTCTGGAACTGAGATGCTTGGGCCTGTTCCTTCTGCCGCACCACTCCAAATTATTTGATCGCTCGGATTATAGGTTGCTGGATCTAATTCAAGATTTAATGCAATTCCCTCACACATCACATAATTTGGTTCAAGATTTGGCATACTTGGGGTCGAAACTACTACATATATACTGTCTGTATTAGTACAGTTTACATTATCTGCTACTGTTAAGTAATACCACCCTTCGGTACTTACTGTGATGCTAGGGTCGGCTGAACCTGTATTCCAGCTATATCCAACTATAGGCGGATTCCCTGGAAGTGGAGTAGTGTCGTTGTACAGGGTAATTGTATTACCAGTACATATTCCTACCGTATCAGAACCAGGATAAATATCAATAGGAACTTCAGGATTTAGAATTACAGTGAATACACTCGAACCACAATATCCTGTTGAGTCGTAAAATACTGTATAATTAAATGTTTGTAAACTATTTGAAGTATTTACTCCATGGAAAGTTGGAGCTGCTACATTATCAGCACTTAGGTTTACAGCTGGCATCCAATAATAATTTACATTCGGTAAATTATTAGGATTATCTGGCCCAGGCGCATTTAACACATAATCTGTATTGGAACATACAAAGCGCGGTGCCCAAGTAAACGACATTGGCAATGGTTGATGCACTTGTACGGTATCTATAACCTTACAACCATTCGCATCTGTTATTATAACTTGATATGTACCTGCAAATAAACTGTCGTGACTCTGTGCAGTTGGGTTAGGAATAGTACCCCCAGAAATGGTTGACCATAAGAATGTGAATGGTGCTTGCGAACCCGTAACTGTGGTAATAATACTTCCATCACCCGTTGCTATACAACTTAAACTATCAACATCGTATGTTGCTGAGAATTGTGGAGGTTGTACGGTTAAATAGAATGAATCTTTTACCGCTGTATATGTTCCACAACCTTCAGAAACTGTTACATAACACCATCCTGAAACGGTGGCGGGTAGGGTTATGGGGTTACTACCCCCAGCTCCTGGTACCGACCACGTGACCGTGTATGGTGGTACCCCTCCACTATAGGTTGCATTGGCCGTATAGTTGATGCCCGGACACCTTGTTAGGTCTGGCCCTGCATCTACTATTAATGGTTCTACGTCTTGTATTACTAAAGTTATCTCCGATGATATTGTGTCACCACATAAGTTTATAATGGTAATATTAAAGGTAACAGTTTCTGGTCCTTCTGTTACTCCATCTGCCGGAATGGTAAGTGTCATACTTACTGAGTCAACATTGGCTGGGAAAACAATTGAATTTGGGAATGGACTTCCACCAACATTATAATCTACACCATTTGTAGCTGTTCCAGATATGTTAATTGGCGAAACAAATACTTGCGATATATCTCCATATCTTTTAAATGTTAAGGTAACATCTGAACAACCCTCATATATTAATGTATCATTAATAGCTGATGGATAGTTATAATTTGGATTGATAGTTACCGTATTACTAGAGAATGAGTTTTTTTCTAGGAATACCCAACTGTCGTATACAGAGTCACCACCATCAGCAATTGCAAGCTTAATAGTATAGGTCTGACATGGAACCACCGGAGCAATAGCTGTTAAGCGCACAGTAAACCCATCACATGCAATACCCGAAGCAGCTCCACATGAATTATCGATGTAATAATTACAGTTAGGATTAATAGCGGTATTACATGGACCTGTACACCCAGAAGAATAACCATTATTTACGGTATTAATACTTACTACTGTACCATTGGGTAATAATGCTATATTTTGATCATTATAATTTCCACCCAATGGATTAGGCCCAGTAATTAAAAAGGCAAAGGCATCGTTTACACCAGCATTTACGAAGTCATTATACTCTTCAGAACCAAATACATAATCGAATTTTAAGGTGTCGCCTGAAGGAATGAAATCGAATTGTAATACAGCCGCATCATTGGTTGTTACACCAGCAATAGCAGTTAAAGGGGCATATCCAGGCGTTCCATTTGATGTAGAACAGAAATTAGACGGGGCTCCATTTAGTAATGGATCATTCGCATTTCCTGTTGAAATAATTAATCCTTCAGGAATAGGTAAATTCGTACCAGTGGCCGTATAGGATGCTAGCGCATTCGCAGCACCAATGTAACTGATGTTACTTACATTTAAACCACCACCTACGAGTACATTTGTAACAGCTTGATTTGGAGTAACTGGAGTCGTTACCACTTGGCTAAACGCTAAACTTCCACATAATAAAGGAAGGCTAAGTGTTAATCTAAGGAGTCTTGTTATCATTATAGGGTAATTTGCAATAAAATTATTAAAAAAATTTTAACCCTAATGAAATTTTTTTAACCTTTTTTTTGAATTCGAGCCATATAGAATCCGTCAAACCCCATTTCGTTCGGATAAATTGTGCGCTCTTCTTCTAATTCAAAACCCCCATTATTATTGAGAAAATTGCGTATTTGCCCCTCGTTTTCTTCAGGTAAAATACTACATGTTGCATACACTAAACTACCCCCATTTTTTAACATTTGACTGTAATTTTGTAGTATAAACTTTTGCTTTTCAGTTAGTTCATAAATGAAACTATTTGTGATTTTATATTTTGCATCAGGGTTTCTTTTTAATACACCACTACCACTACATGGCACATCTAATAGTAATATATCTGCTTGATTATTATGTTTTTTGATGCTTTTTTGCCCTTCTATTACTTCCATTTGTATATTGTGAACCCCAGCACGACTAGCTCTGCGCTTTAATTCTTGCAATTTGTAAGCCTCTACATCCATTGCAATTATGCGCCCTTTATTCTTCATCTTTGCTGCTAAATACAAACTTTTTCCTCCGGCACCCGCACAAGCATCTATTACAAATTTTCCTGGTTCGGCATTGCAATACTCTGCAATTAATTGAGAGCCCGCATCTTGTACTTCAAACCTTCCTTCTTTAAATAAGGTAGTCTGAAATACATTTGACCTCTGTTTGCATATCAAGGCCCAAGGAGCTACAGCGCTTTCTGTTACCTCTATACCTTCTTTTGCTAATAATTTTATTAACTCTTCTTTGCTATTTTTTAAGGTATTAACCCGCAAAATTAAATTTGCAGGTGTGTTCATTGCTGCCGCTATATCTAACCATTTATCCCCTAATTGCTTTGATGCCCTTTGGTATAACTCATCTCCATACGAATGTAATATCTCTGGAAACTGTTTAGCCTGTTCTAATTTTTTAGTTAATGGCATTTTTTGGATATCTCTAAATTCACTCCA
>DATCKI010000024.1:0-5188 GCA_036562365.1 Bacteroidia bacterium
CTATAGACACGGTTTTACGTTTAAAGTAAGAGTCGTTTACCAAATGCCTAGAATACTTCATATTGATTTTAAAACTTTTATAATATCATTAAATACCGTTTGTTCTAAAGGAACTTGAAAAAACAGTTCCCCTTTAAAACAATATTTATTAGGTACTTCAACTAATGGAGATTTTAATAAATCCGATCCTCTAACTGCTAAATGCGCACTTAGGTCTTCATTAAACATTAGAAAAACTGTAGGAATTTCTAATTCTGCAAATTTCTTTTTGCGTTCAGGAAATTGAATTGTAGGGTATCGAAATACTGGACCTTTCCATACTTTTTTGATCTCACATTCAATATTAGCAATGTGCTTGCCATCTTTAAAAATTAATAAATCGACTCCACGTTTTTTTGGATTATCTTCAACATCAAATCCCGAATTTACTAGTAATTCTTTGGCTTTATTCTTAGCTTTATTGTCATTTTCGTTATATAAATCTAAATCAAAACGCTTTCTAATTCCAGTCATCTTTATATCCTAACCGCTATTTTGCTGTTTGTAAAGAGAAATCCAACTTTCAATTTGAGATACGCTAACAGGCCTGTATTTATTAGCTACAACACCTATATCGTATTGTTTATCTAAGATTTTTTTTGATTTACCTGAATTTGGGCTGTGAATATGACCATGTAAGTGAAATTGTCCTTCATTATTAATAGAATAGTGTTGATGTCGGGACTCGCCATGCCAATTTTCACCTTCTTTTCGGCCTCTCATGCCTTCTGTATTCTCTCTTGGAATACCACGCAAAGGGCAATGGCTCAGAGTTACTCGTTCATTGGCAATATAAATCGTTGCGGCATTAATAACTAAATCAAAACCGCATTCATACATAGCGTTAACTCCGCCATCATGATTACCTAATATAAGAATCTTAGTACCTTTAAGCTGTTCTATAATAGGTCGCATAGTGGAAGGTTTACATAGGCCAACATCTCCCAGAAAATAACATACATCGTTTTCGGTTACAGTACTATTATAATTATTGATTAAAACCTTATGCATATGTTCTAAATCTTTAAAAGGTCTATTATCAAATCGTAATACGTTTTCGTGAAATAAATGCCAATCAGAAGTAAAATAAATCTTTTTTCTTTTCATTATTTATCATCTCTCCACCGCACAAATACTGGATGTCTTAAAGATTTTCCTTCGTCCGTTTCTTCCATATATTCGATTTCAGCCATTTTACCCACAAAATCGTTGGGTGACTCGGCCATCGCTTTTCTATCCAAATCAGTAAGCCCACTACCACAACGAACGGAATTACCATTAAAACTAAAAGTAAAACCGCCAGCCATGCCAGCATACTTACCTTCCCCATCATAGATGGACTCGACCGTAACATCTAGATTTTCCTTTGGTTTAAGCTTTAATACTTCGCCAGACTTAACGGTTACTCTTTTCCACTTATAGTAACCATCCATATCTCTGACCATAGCACCTTCATACCCGTCTTTCAAGTACTGTTTATAGAGGTCTACTAGGTCTTTAGATGTTTCTACTTTATCTTGAGCTACGTCAATAATCTTCTTTCTGTCAGCTAAAGTGTTTACGACCACTCTTAAATCGCTTAAACGCCTCACATAAGGTTTTTTACATTCTTGGGCTTCCCAACTACTAACTTCAATGCAATCGAATAGAACGAATTTTAAGCCTTTTGGGAGGGGTAGGGTTTCATTTCTTAGAACTTTACTTAAATTTTGGAAGCTTGTGCCGTGTAAATATAGTTCTCCGTCCAATACATAATCTTTTATTCCTTGTAAACTGCTGAAATAACTAATTAAATTCTGGTTTGCAATAGGAATACCTTGTCTAGACCACAATTGACCTTTATAATAGACGCACCTAAAACCGTCCATTTTAGGAGATACATACACTGGATACCTAATATTAGCTACTTGCGGTAATTCGTTCGGAGCCAATAGTAGTTTAAATTCTGGTACCAACCCTTTCCAAACTTTATTGACTGTAGATGCTCCTACTCCAATAGGGCTTTTCAATAAGATTTTAGAGTATAAATCGAATTCAAATTGGTCCATACGAGCAAATACGTCCACTACTCGTCTTTTAGCTTTATCCCCAGTAATTTCACGTTTTTCTAAGCTGTCTAATAGCTCCATAAAACATTTATAATTTGAAGCTTCCGAAAATTTATCAAATGCTAATAACTCATTAAAAGTTACTGGCATTTTGTTAAATTGGTATAATTTATAAGGATTAAGATTGGCTTCTAATAAAGCTTTAATCTCTTTATTTTTAATGAAAGCTCGTAAAATAGCTTCTTTATCTTTAACAGAATTTGTTGCTAATAATTCTTTAAAGCAGGATTTAATATCATAAAACATAGAACTACCTTATCATAGAAAAATAAGGCGGTTAAGCATTTGGGACTACTTAACCGCCCTTTCATTAACTAACTATAGGAGCCGTTCTTATAGTTAGAAAATTACAATAAACCTTTAGATTGTCTAGCTTTGAGGTATTCTTTTTCTTCTTTAGAACCACGCATAGTATTGTAGTCTTCTAATTCTAAATCATCTAAGTCTCGAATTAGACCTTTGGCGCCGTCCCAACGAAGTGGGGATTCAATTTCAGAGCCCATTCGGTTTTTAGCTAAGAACATTCGTACAATATCATCACGATCAGGATCACCCAAGAATGGACGCCACATAGTAATAATGTTTGTTGCAGAATCTTCCCAGTCACTACTCTCTTTTGCTACTCGTTTAGATCGAAGTGGAGTACACCCATCACCTGACGCACGAGCTACTTGAACTAAGAAAATCCAAGCGGCGTTGGTTTGTTCTGCTACTTCTTTAGATTTTAAAGCGTTATAACTTGCGTTAGCGTATTTATCACTATGCGGTCCGCCAAGACGACCAGCATAGTCTACAACAACTAAACTAATTTTATTACCAGTACTTTCTTCAATTCGAAGCACAGTATCTCGTACTTCTTCAATACGTAAAGTAGAACTAAATTCAAAATGAGTTTTATCGTAAACTTTACCGATCAAATCTCTAATTTCTTTAACTTTAGCTTGGTTCTTACTTCGATAGAAATTAATAATTTCATCTTGCGAATATGGAGTAAGTTTCTGTGCAATTTTTAAATACACAAGATTCTTGTACATATCCATACTAAAAAATACTACGTGTTGACCGAGGGCATTGGCTCGCTCAATCATGTTTAGAGCTGCTGTAGTTTTACCGCTACCTGATACTCCAGCTAAAAGCGTAGTTGTGCCTCTAGCGATTTTCATATGATCGTCGATAAACTTAATACCAGTATAAACCAAGTTATTATCGAAATCTTCTGCAAACTTTTGAAAGCCGTCAGCAACTTCATCAATCTTCATTAGAGTTTGAGTAGCTGATTTAGTCGCATGGAGTGAGCATTTACAATTTGTATGTTCATCTAATGCATCACAATATTTTTTAATCAGGACGTTATTTGGATCTACGCCACTAGCACCTGCTACTGGCTTCCAACCTGGACCATTAGAATACACACTACTAATAACAGTATTCCATAATTCTGTTTTATCGTAAGGTTTAGCTTCTGGATACAATTTAGCATTTAATCTAGCTGTAGCTTTTAACGAATTGTAGGCTTTTTCTTTATTATAACCTTGATTACGATAATAGGCCGCTAAACGTAAGAATAGATGATTACGTTCACCTTGACCTGGTACCATAATTCCATGTTCAAGAGCATAGAAACATCTTGGCATGTTTTTAGGCATTGTAGACCAGTCGATAGTATTGATACCTCGAATACCTTCAACTTCTTCTACATCCACTGCTACTGATTGAGCAGGAGTATTTTTCTTTTTGAATTCGTTTAAGAACTCTGTGTTTTGAATTACATTTGCTGGTTTTAAAACACCGGGATTTGATGCTCGTTCTATGATCTGGTCAACAGTTAATTGTTGTAGATCAATAGGCTCTAGTGGAATTTTATATGCTCCAGTAGATTGGTGACGTGTATTTGGAATACGAATTAATCGAGTAGTGTTATAAACTACTGGATCGAATGTAGATAGTCCATTTGCCAAATTTGAACAAATAGTTTTTAATTCCTCTGGAGTAAATTGATCTATTGTAGTTAATTCTATATGAAAACCTTTGCATCCTGAGAAATAAACATTAACATCACTTTCAATGTTAACGCCTTTATCTGATAATCTATAAAGAAGTTCTAGAGCATCTTTTTTAGCTTCTTCAATTTTTTCAGAATCAAAATCAAAGATTAGTTTATTACTGTATGCTTCGCCAGCATAACCTTTTAAACTATAGTTATTTTGATCGTAGTAAGATTTAGCTGAGGGAGGATAATAATATACGGAAGTATACCAATCTGAATTAGGATCTTTACTAAGATAGGTGTCTAATCTAGAACGATCACTAATATCGTTAAGAGGAACGACTAATCCGTTAGTCGCTACCGTTTTACAAAGTCTTGCCCAAAATTTAGCATCAGGGGTAGACTTAATAAACCTCCTGCGGGTATTAAGTACAGGTATACGTTGTCCAAATTTCATTTTCGGCTCCTAAAATGAGATTTAACTTATTAAGATTCAGTACTGAAAATAAAGTCTACGTCTGGCGCCCGCTCAGATTTTTTATCTTCTTTGAATTTAACAAAGAAAGAGTCTACAGATACTTGCGTACCATCTTCAAGTTGAGCAAAAAGTTTTACTTTTGCTTTTTCGCCGTTTGCTGCTGCAGAGATATAATCTTTGCCATCTTTACCCTGACGAACCCAACCCACTGCCAAATTATGATACTTTTTGTTTCCGTTACTCATTAGTTTCTCCTTTTTCTTGTGTTTCTTCTGTTACATTAGCCTGTTCTTTTGCAAGTTTCAAGCGTTTAATTTCTTCATTAATATGATGTTGCATGATAATAAAACGATCATTGATAATCTTTTGTCCAAGACTAAATGCCATTTTCTCAGCGTCATTTTGAAGCTTAACAGGTAGGCCGTCAGTTGGCAAGGCCAAAATCGCATTAAGAACACGATTCATACCTTTACGAGAAATACGATCACCGCCCCATCGTGGGTCTTTTTGGCCGATTAAGTCATTGAGTTGTTTGGTAGCGATAATTAAAGAAGATGAAGCACGAGAAACTAATTC
>DATCKI010000029.1:0-16864 GCA_036562365.1 Bacteroidia bacterium
TACCACTTCAAGTCCAATTTGCGAAGGTAGTCCACTTACTATTTCTACCACTTCTGTAACAGGTGGAAGTTATATTTGGAGTGGACCGAATGGATTCAATCCATCAAATGCATCAAATACCATAAATAATGCGAATAGTTCACATTCTGGTGTATATACATTACAATTAGTTGTAAATGGATGTACGTCGGCTGTTGCTACGCAAAATATAGTTGTAAATCCAACTCCTGTATTAAGTGTTAATGCTTCAGCAACTAATGTTTGCGAAGGATCAGCGGTAACATTAACGGGAAGTGGAGCTTCCAATTTAAGTTGGGATAATGGAATCTTTAATGGAGTGCCTTTCCAGATATTCTCCACAACTACTTATACTTTAACAGGAACCGATGCAAATGGATGTTCCTCTACAGAAAGTATAACTATTAATGTTGCAGGTGGTGCAACGGTGAACGTTCAAATAACAACAAACGATGCCGATAATACAATTTGTGAAGGTTCTAGTATTGCTTTAACAGCAAGTGGAGCGGGAAGTTATGTTTGGTTGCACGATAATTCAAATTCAACGACTGTATTTGTAAGTCCAACCCAAACTACTGTATATACTGTAGTGGGATTTGTTGGAATATGTAACGATACAGCATCGGTAACGATAGACGTAGCAGATAGTCCAGATTATACCTTAGTTGCATCAGATACAATAATTTGTCCGGGTACTTCTATTAATTTAACTGCACAAGGTACCGGAGCGAATGTATTGTGGAATACGGGAGAAACAAGTAACACTATAACTGTATCACCAGGATTAATAACAACCTATAGCTTTACAGCAACGAATGCTCAAGGTTGTTCAACAAGTGCGAGTATTCAAGTATATCCAGGACAAAATCCTGTATTCAGTTTAAATGATTCAATAAAACTTTGTTTTGTGGGGGCTGATATACATGCAGGAAATGGATATTCTTCATATTTATGGAATACTGGTGCACAAACGGAATCAATTACTGTAAATACAGCTGGTTATTATTCAGTAATAGTTGCAAATTCGCAAGGTTGTACAGCAAGCGATAGTACATATGTTAGCTTTAGTATATTCAATGCTGATGCTGGTGCTATTGGTGAGCAAAATATAGAATTGTGTTCATATGGCACAGTGTTATTACAAGCACAAGGAGGTACAAGTTATGAATGGCATGGACCTAATAACTATTATAGCGATGATGCACAAAATGAATTGGTAGGAGTTACCGCTATAAATGCGGGTGAATACGTTGTAAGTATCTTCAACGAAGATAATTGTGCAATAAATGATACCGTAGTTGTAACTATTGCTCCAGATAAAGATTGTGTGGAAATTACAGAATTAGTTACTCCTAATAATGACGGAAAAAATGATGCCTTAACCTTTAGTTTCTTAAGTATGTACCCTAATCATAAACTTAGTATATACAACAGATGGGGCTCATTAGTTTATGAAACCATGAATTATCAGAATAACTGGAGTGGAATGGCTAATACAGGAGCTCTAGTTGGAAAAGGTGAATTATTGCCGGCGGCAACGTATTTCTACATATTTGATCCTGGAAATGGAGAGAAGCCAATCCGCGGTTTTGTTGAACTTCAATACTAAGCAATCCTATGAAAAAGTTATATATCATTATATCGGTTTTAGGCATATTAACTTGTGGAGTGAAGGTTCAAGCTCAGCAAGACGAACAAATGTCATTATATCAATACAATCCATTATATTTTAATCCAGCTTATGCAGGAACGAGAAATACCATTAATATATCCTTGTTAAGTCGTTTTCAATGGGTAGGATGGAAAGGTGCTCCAAATACGCAATGGCTCTCTGTACATGCTCCTGTTGTAGGGCAAACTTTGGGTATTGGCGCGCATGTAACCCACGATCGCTTAGGGGCACGCGACCGTACCTCAGCTTATTTCGATATATCTGCTGGTATACGTCTAAATCAAAAAGGGCATCGCTTGGCCTTTGGTTTAAGTGGTGGGGTAGATATTTCTGCCTATAATTTCACCAATTTAACCGTTACAGATCCAGATGATCCATTCTATGGAAATGTTTGGAAATCGGTTAAACCTAATTTCGGTGCAGGTATCTATTACTATGGAGAAAGATTCTATTTAGGAGTTTCTTCACCTCGGGTTTTAGAAAGTAGTCATACCAATAATTCTGCGAGCCTTAAAATGGTAAAACGTCACTTCTTTGCAAGTGGGGGATATGTATTCAAACTAACTCCAATTTGGGACTTAAAACCTTCAACTTTGGTGAAAATTACTCCTTATGCTCCTGTTACTTTCGATGTGAATTTAACAGCTATGGCATATAAGAAGTATTGGTTTGGTTTGATGTATAGATATAACGAAGCTATGGGAGTGCATGCTTCAGCCTTAATTAGTAATATTTTTACTATTGGTTATGCATTCGATTTCCCAATAAATGGTTTACGTGGACAACAATACGGAACGCATGAAGTAGTTCTTCAGTTCGATTTGAATAAGAAGAAAAATGCAGGTCAAACCTATTCACCTAGATATTTCTAAATTTTTAGTTTATGAAGAAGATTTTAATTACACTCTCCATATTTAGTATAGGCATAACTCACGCTCAAAAAGCTAAATTAAAGTATGCCGACAAGCTCATGCAAAATTGGGAATATTATGATGCTGCTCAGATTTATCACACCATAGCTGATAAACAGGTGAAAAGAAATTCTGTACAGCCAGATGTATATACTAAAACAGCAAGAGCTTATTTGTTTGCAGGGAATATTCATCAAGCAAATATTTGGTTTACAAAAGCACACGAAGCCAAAATTTTGAACGATGGTGATGCGGTAGATTATTTTAAAGTTTTAATGTTAAAAGGTAAATACGAAGAAGCTTTAGAGGTTGCTAAGCAATATTCAGGAACACTTCAATCGCTACCTTCTGCAAAAGCTTTTATAGATGGTGATTATTATATCACTCGTTTGAAGAGAGATAGTATCAGTTACCATGTCCGTGAGTATCCTGTAAATTCGGGGACAGCCGATTTTGCCCCAATTTGGTTGGGCGACGACTTGTATTTTATAAGTGCTAGGAGTTCGCATGGTACACCAGTTGCTCGTTTTGCGGCTAATAATCAGCATTTCCTTAAAATAATGAAGGCTGAAAAGGGACCTAAGGATAATCTGAAAATTAGCATGCAAAAGAAAACCTGGGCTCATACATTTCACGATGGACATCTAGCTTTTAGTCCAGATGGTAAAACAGCTTATCTTACCATAAATTATTGGAAGTCGAAGAAAAAAGGAGATAAACGTGTTTTTGGATTATATGAATCTAATTTAGTGGATGGAAAGTGGACCAAACCAGTAGCATTAGAATTCAATAGTTCAAAGTATAATGTTGGTCATGCTACTATTTCTCCTGACGGAAATACAATGGTATTCGCGTCTGACATGAGTGGTGGTAAAGGTGGTTCAGATATTTATATAGCCCAAAGAGTGAATGGAAGATGGACTAATCCTCAAAACTTAAGTCATTTAAATACAGATGGAAATGAGATGTTTCCATCATTCGATTTAAATGGGAATTTATATTTCTCATCCGATTCATATTTAGGATTAGGTGGTTTAGATATTTATTATTCGCAGAATAATAATGGAATCTTTGAAGCTCCTGTAAATATGGGATATGGATTAAATTCTTCAGGTGATGATTTTGCCATAAGTTTTAAAAAGGGGGCAGAAGAAGCCTATTTCTCATCGAATAGATCAGGATTTGTAGATAGAATTTATTACACAAAAATAGCTCCATATATAGTTCCTTTTGAAGCTATAGTAAAAGATGTTACAACAGGTTTGCCATTAGAAAATGCAAGTGTGATTATCGAGAATATAGATTTAGGGAAACGAATAGAATTAATTAGTGATAAGGATGGTAAGATATTTGTGGATTTAGATCAGAGCGATGCTTATGTGTTAATAGCAGAAAAGGATAGGTTTATACCGCAAGAAATTAAATTATCGGGTCTTACTAATGTTCAACGTGGGGAATCAAGGTCAGAAGTAGTGGAATTAGTTCCAGCTAAAAATATGGCTAAGATTAAATTAGTAGATGATAAAACTGGGCAAGCATTACCATTTGCACAAGTTCGAATAATAGTTGCAGGGAATAACGATATACTTAAAACAGAAACAGATGCTAATGGAAATGTATACGTTGAGTTTAAACCTGGATCAGATGCTATGATTTGGGCAAGTAAAAAAGGATATTTTGATAATACTGTTTCAATGAAATTGCCCAAAAATGATAGTGTAAATGTTACAAGAACAGTAGGATTAACGGCATTTGAAAAGGATTTAAAACTAGAGATAGAAAATATTTTCTATGACTATGCTAAATACACTTTACGTAAAGAAAGTGAGAAAGAGTTAGACAAAGTAGCAGAATTCTTATTAGCTAACGATAATATTCTGGTGGAATTAGGCTCTCATTCAGATAGTAGAGGTAATGATAAATCGAACTTAGAACTGAGTCAGAAAAGGGCAGAGAGTTGTGTTAATTATCTAATTTCAAAGGGCGTTCCGGCAAAGAATATAATTGCTAAGGGGTACGGAGAAACTCAATTAGTTAATAGATGTGGTAATGGCGTTAAATGTTCAGAGGCCGAACATCAAGAAAACCGAAGAACAGAATTAAGGATATTAGAAATAAAATAGGTTCTATAACTACAATCAAAAATAAAAGCGGTGTCCTTAATTGGATACCGCTTTATTATTTAATAGCTTTTCCGAACTCGGTCTAATTCACGTTTAGCGTCTTTTTCTTTTAACGACTCACGTTTATCGAAGCTTTTCTTTCCTTTAGCTAATCCAATTTGAAGTTTAGCTAGACCTTTTTCGTTTATAAATAATTTAAGAGGAATTATGGTTAAGCCTTTTTCTTTGATTTTTGCTTCCCATTTACGTAGTTCTTTTTTCTGTAATAAAAGTTTACGTTGGGCTTTAGGAACGTGATTCCAATAACCTCCTTTTTCATATTCAGAGATATGCATATTAATCACATAAAGCTCCCCATTTACAAAAGAACAGAAAGAATCTGTAAGATTAACCTTTTGGTTACGGACAGATTTTATTTCAGTTCCTTTTAAAACAATGCCCGCAACCAATACGTCCACAATTTCATAGTCGAAAGTGGCGCGTTTATTTTTAATTTCTATTTTAGTCTGCGTAGCCATAAGGGCAGCAAAGGTATATTTTTTATAGGCCTTTTCAAAGAGATTTATAAATCTAGTTTTCAAATTCTCATTCAACCTTTAAAAATACAGATACGTCGATAAGGTTTAGTGCTTTCTAAAATGTTTATTACTTTTATACATCAATACATTTTACAATGAGAAAAAGTCTTATCCTCCTTACATTTCTTTTTGCTGCGCAATTTTCAATTGCTCAAAAGCAAATTACGCTTGAAGATCTTTGGCTAAATTATGAGTATTATCCAAGTGGTATTGGAGAATTTAGGTCTATGAAAGATGGTTTGTTTTATACCATGGCTGAAGGGGTAAGAGGACAAACTCAGGTAGTTAAATATAATTATGAAACTGGTGCTAAGGCAGGTGTTTTGGTCGATTTAAACCCGAGAAATAATACCTTAATCTCGAGTTTTGATTCTTATGAGTTTTCTCCTGATGAAAGATTTGTGCTATTGTCGAATAATTCTGAATCTATTTACAGACACAGTTTTAAAGCCGATTATTTTATATACGATACCCAATCGCACACGGTAACTAAAGTTTTCGATAAGAAAATTATATATCCTAGTTTTTCTCCAACAGAAAACAAGTTAGCATTTATATACGAAAACAATTTGTATATGCTTGATGTTTCTGCAAATAAACTAACTCAAATTACTCAAGATGGAGAAATAAATAAAGTATTAAATGGTTTACCTGATTGGGTTTATGAGGAAGAATTCACTTTCCATAAAGCCTATGAGTGGAGTCCAAATGGCTCTGCAATTGCTTGGTTAAGATTTGATGAAAGTGAAGTTCCTTCTTTCACTATGCCAGTTTTTGGGAATGGTATTTATCCTCAAAACTATGTTTTTAAATATCCTAAAGTAGGTGAAAAGAATAGTATTGTAACCTTACACAGTTTTAATTTAAAGAACCAGCAAACTCAAAAGTTAAATATAGGGGTTGAATATGAATATATACCTCGATTCAGTTGGATTAATGATACAGAATTGGCTGTATTTACTATGCCTCGTTTACAAAATGAGTTAAAGATTATGGCCGTAAGATTAGATGGTTCTAGTAAAGAGATTTATTCAGAAAAAGCAGATACTTATATTGAAATAACGGATGATTTTGAATTCTTGGCTGATAAATTCATAATAAGAAGTGAGATGGATGGTTTTTATCATCTTTATGCTTATAACTATGAAGGTAAAATGTTGAATCAGATTACCAAAGGGAATTATGATGTAATGAGCTTAGATGGTATAGATGAAAGTGGAAATTTTGTGTATTATACCGCAGCACTTCCAGATCCAATGAATAGAACGATTTACAAAAAGGCTATAAACGGTAGTACTCCCGAAATAACAATTTCTAAAGAGCTAGGTTATCATAGTGCCGATTTTAGTGCCAATTGTAAATATTTTATTGATAAGTATTCAACATTAACCACTGCTCCTGTATATACCATTTACGATGGAAATGGACAGAAAATACGTGTCTTAGAGGATAATATGGCTTTCATGTCTAAATTATCGACTTTAGAAATATCCACTCCTGAATTCTTTAAAGTTCCTGTGGAAGGAAATATAGAATTAAATGCTTGGATGATAAAGCCTACAAATTTTAATCCCAAGAAGAAATATCCAGTATTTATGACTGTATATGGTGGACCAGGCTCACAAGAGGTTTTAAATCAATGGAACGGGTTCGATTATTTCTGGCATCAGATGTTAGCTCAACAAGGATATATGGTAGTTTGTGTAGATAATAGAGGAACTGGTGCTAGAGGTAGAGATTTCCGTACTATAACTTATAAGCGTTTAGGTTATATTGAAACCAATGACCAAATTTCAGCTGCTAAGTATTTAGGTAGTTTACCTTATGTAGATAAATCTAGAATTGGAATTTTTGGTTGGAGTTATGGTGGTTATATGTCGTCACTTTGTATTACTCGTGGAGCCGATGTATTTAAAACAGCAATTGCAGTTGCACCAGTAACCAATTGGAAGTTTTATGATAATATTTATACAGAGCGTTATATGGGAACCTTGGAAGTAAACCCTAAAGGGTACGACGAGAATGCACCAATGAATTTTGTAAAAATGCTAAAAGGTAACTACTTATTAATACATGGCACTGCAGATGATAATGTACATTATCAAAATGCGGCCGTATTGTCAGCTGCTTTGGTGAATGCTAATAAAGATTTTGAACAATTTATATACACCGATAAAAACCATGGTATATATGGCGGGGTGACTCGTTATCATCTCTTTAAGAAAATGACAGATTTTATTAAGCGTAAACTTTAAGGTTTACGCTTTTCACTTTTTTATGGTAGCTTTTCGCCATAAACATGCTTTATATTACTTTTGTGGAAATTTAAATCGTCATTGATACTTCCAGTAAAGCCAATAATTAAGAATCCAATATTTAAGAAAGTAAGCGAAGTAGCCGCTGAGCTTAAGCTCGACGTGTACGTTGTGGGAGGCTACGTGCGCGATGGTTTCTTAGAACGCCATTCTAAAGATATTGACTTTATGGTGGTAGGTGATGGAATTAAATTTGCCACTTTACTCGCTGAAAAGTTGAACTTTAAAGGAGAAATTGCAGTGCATAAAAACTTTGGTACTGCCGGTTTTCGATATAAAGACCTAGAACTAGAGTTTGTAGGTGCTCGTAAAGAAAGCTATCGTTCTCAATCGAGAAATCCAGAAGTAAAACCAGGTACTATGGTCGACGATTTAAACCGTCGAGATTTTACCATAAATGCATTAGCTATTGCTTTACATCCTGGTAAATACGGAGAGTTAGTCGATTTATTCCATGGCTTAGATGATTTAGAAGAGGGGATAATTCGTACTCCACTGGATCCAGATACGACTTATTCAGATGATCCATTGCGCATGTTGAGAGCTATACGTTTTTCAGCTCAACTTGGATTTAAAATACATCCTATTTCTTTAGATGCTATTTCAAAGAATGCTGCTCGTATCGAAATTATAGCAAAAGAGAGAATAGCTGACGAATTAAATAAAATGATACTATCGCCAAACCCAAGTATTGCGTTCAAGCTTTTACTTAATACGGGTTTATTGGAATATATTTTCCCTGAAATGCTTGCTCTACACGGTGTAGAGAATGTAGAAGGAAAAGGACATAAAGACAATTTCTATCATACCTTACAAGTATTAGAAAATGTAGCAGAAGTATCAGACGATCTTTGGTTACGTTGGGCGGCAATTATGCACGATATTGCTAAACCTCCAACTAAAAAGTTTGATCCTAAAATTGGATGGACCTTCCACGGACATGAAGATTTAGGGGCACGTATGACTCCTAAAATCTTTAAACGTCTTGGTTTACCTTTAAACCAACATATGAAATATGTCCAAAAATTAGTGCGCTTACATTTAAGACCTATAGCATTAGTTAAAGAAGGTATTTCGGATAGTGCAATTCGAAGACTAATTTTTGATGCGGGAGAAGATTTAGAAGATTTATTAGTGCTTTGTAAGGCGGATATTACTTCGAAAAACGAGTTTAAGGTTAAGAAGTATCTGAATAATTACGAAAAGCTAAATAAAAAGCTTGCAGAAATTGAAGAGAAAGACCGAGTACGTAATTTTCAACCTCCAGTGAGTGGAGAAGATATAATGGCAACGTACGGAATTGGTCCATGTCACGAGATAGGACTCATTAAAAATGCAATTAAAGAAGCTATCTTAGACGGCAAAATAGAGAACGATAGAATCCAAGCTATTGCATTAATGAAAGAAAAAGCCTTAGAATTGGGTTTGGTTCAAAAGCAAGAATTGCAATGAAAACTTTACATGTAGTTGTTGGTCCAACAGCTTCTGGAAAAACAGCTTATGCTATAAAATTAGCTAAGGAGTTGGGTACAGAGGTGATTTCGGCAGATAGTAGGCAGTTCTACAAGGAATTACCTATTGGTTCAGCGGCTCCAACTTTGCAAGAACAAAGTGAAGTAAAACACCATTTAGTCGGACATTTATCCATAAAAGATACCTATACTGCCGCTCAATTTGCGGAAGATGCTAAAGCTATTATTGAGGAAATATTCAAAACGCACGACCATGTTGTTCTTTGTGGAGGAAGTGGTTTGTATATTGATGCTTTAGTATTTGGATTTGATGAAATTCCACCCGTTAGTTCAGAAATTAGAGAAAAATGTAATAACATATTTGAGCAAGGTGGTTTAAATGCTTTACACAGCATACTTAAAGAAGTGGATCCTGATTTTCTAAAAGATGAACAATTGGCATTAAATCCACGTCGCTGTATTAGAGCCTTGGAGGTTTATTATTCGAAAGGAATTCCAATGTCGCAAATGAAAAAAAGAGAAAAGAAAGCTCAATATAATATCATTTGTTACTATCCATCATTAAGTAGAGACGAAATTTATAATCGCATCAATGCAAGAACATTAAAGATGTTAGAAGATGGATTATTAAAAGAATGTGAACAGGTAAAAGAGTTTTCGTATACACAAGCATTACAAACTGTTGGATATAAGGAAGTTTTTGCCATGTGGAATGGAGAACTCTCCGAATCAGAACTTGTAAATGCTATACAACAAAGTACAAGAAGGTATGCAAAGCGCCAAGATACTTGGTTTAGAAATCAATTATTGAAAGCAGTTGGAGAAGAAAATGTACGCTATTTTAATTAGTATATAAAAGAAATATGTTAATTTTTTTGATTGATTAAAGATATTTAATTAAATTGAATCCTATTAACCTCCAACTCTTAGTGTATGAAACCTTATTTTGTTTTTTCGTTCGAAAAAGGCAAAGCTTATGGTGGCTTTGGCGATTTCGTTGGTCGATTTAGAAGTATCGACGAAGTTCACAAATTCCTTATGTCTGAAATCCGTAAAGAAGACGGATTAATTAATGGCTGGGAAGAACTCCAAATCACAGAAGTAACTCGCGATAATATTCGTATTATTTTTGCGGGTGATTGTGTCCTGAGCTATTTAGGTATGTTTGCTGAAGATGAATTCTTAGTTCCTGATTATTCAATTCGAAAACGTTTTAGTAGCCGAGTGCAAAAATCATTTCTCTAACCCTTTTGAGCTAAAGTTTTCATTATTTTCTATTTTCTAGCTCTCTTTTTTTAATTTTAGGTCCCTTTAAAACCTAAAATTAATGAAATACTTTCTCTGCTTAGCTTTATTGGTTGCCACTTTTGTAACTCATGCCCAAGGTATTGGAGGATGCACAGATCCCCAAGCAACTAATTACAATGCCAATGCTTCTTTTAATGACGGTTCTTGCTTGTACTCCGATAATAATATCGCAAATTTTGAATCGTACCAACTCTCAAACCAATTAAAAGAAACATCAGGATTAGCTTATTTTGATAATCATCTGTTTACACATAACGATGATACACATAAACGTCTTTATGTTATTGATACTTTACAAGGTAATCTTGTTGACTCTGTTGAAATCGATTATGTTGTAAATGTGGATTGGGAAGATATACACGTGGAAAATAATATTTTCTATGTGGGCGATTTTGGAAATAATGTCTCTGGAAATCGTACCAATCTCCGTATATTTAAATGGCATGCTAATGACCATATTTCAGGTGATTTTAATATAGATACTATTAAATTTTCGTATCAAAATCAAACAGATTTCACAGCACAAGCTTCGAATACAACAGCATTCGATTGCGAAGCATTTATTGTAATAGAAGACAGTATTTACCTATTTACGAAACGTTGGAATGATTCTCGCAGCTTTTTGTACGTTTTACCTAATATTGCTGGAACTCATATTGCACAGCTAAGAGATAGTTTAAGTGTAAATGGGTTAGTAACAGGTGCAAGCTACGACGCTCAACGTAAACACGTCGTTTTATGTGGATATAGTACTTTATTACAACCATTTGTGTATATGTTGTACGATTATCCTCAAAACGATTTTTTTAAAGGAAATAAGCGTAAAATAAACTTAGATTTACTCTTGCATCAGGTTGAGGGGATTACACATGATGGTAATTTGAATTTTTATTTAAGTAATGAATATACACAAGTTTCTGTTTTTCCTGCCCAACCAGCTAAATTGCACAAAATTAGTTTGGCGCCTTTTTTTACAAATCCTATACCTAATCAGCCAGGTACTGGTTTGGCAGATTTAGAAAAATCATCCCTTTCAATTTTTCCCAATCCAAGTGATAATATGGTTTACTTTTCTGAATCAATAACAGGTTTTAAATTAATAGATATGAATGGTAAGGTATTGATAGAAGAAAAAGGATGCCCAAACTCTGTTAATTTAAGTACTTTAAGTAAAGGTATTTATTATTTGGTGATAGCGGGGGAATCGAAGCTATTCCCTATAGTGAAGAACTAGGTAAAAGTAATTTAATCCATTACCTTTGTTAAAAAGGAAAATATGATTACAAATAATATAAAATTAGTTGTAATGGATGTAGATGGCACCTTAACAGATGGTGGTATTTACCTTACAGCAAATGGAGATGAATTTAAAAAGTTTGATGCGAGAGATGGATTGGCTATTGGCATTTTGGAGAAAAATGGCATCAAAACTGCTTTGTTAAGCCACGCTAAAACTCCAGCAGTAGTTGAGAGAAGAGCAAAAATGTTGAATACCAGTTTTTGTTATGCTGGTCAGGAATCTAAAGCTAAAATTTTAGCAGGCTGGTTGGCCGAATCGGGTATAAGTGCGGAGGAAGTACTATACTTTGGCGACGACCTAAACGACCTCGATGTAATGGAAATGGCAGGTATAGTTGCATGTCCACAAAATGCTGCAGCACCAGTCAAAAAAATAGCAGATTATATATGCGATAGAAGTGGAGGCGAGGCAGCCTTTAGGGAGCTTGCAGAATTTTATTGGCCCCAATTATTTGGGTTATGAAATAGTGAGGCCATGTAGTTGAATTAGGCTACATGGCTTATTTTTTTAATTTTGCCACGTTAAATTGTTAGTCTATGTTGAACGCACAACCTTATATTGCGAAAAATAAAATTAAGATAGTAACCGCTGCATCACTTTTTGATGGGCACGATGCGGCCATAAATGTTATGCGTCGTATCTTACAAAGCACTGGTGCCGAAGTGGTGCATTTAGGTCATAACAGAAGTGCAGCTGAAATTGTAAATGCTGCTATACAAGAAGATGCGCAAGCAATTGCTATCACAAGTTACCAAGGTGGACATACCGAATTCTTCAAATATATTTACGATTTACTAAAAGAAGCTAAGGCTGATATCAAAATCTTCGGAGGTGGAGGTGGTACTATACTTCCAACCGAAATAGAAGAATTACATGCTTATGGTATCGACCGCCTATACTCTCCAGACGATGGTAGAGCTATGGGATTGCAAGGTATGATTAACGATTTACTTCAACGTTGTGATGTTCCTAAAGGAGAAAATGTTGATACTACTACACTTGAAAATGTAAAAAAAGGAGATTATTTAGCTATGTCGAAACTTATTTCGGCGGCTGAAAATTTCTCAGATAAGCATAAAGACTTATTCGATCAAATTAAAGAACAAGCTGCAGGCTCTAAAACGCCGGTTCTTGGTATCACTGGAACAGGAGGGGCTGGTAAAAGTAGTATGGTCGACGAAATTATTCGTCGTTTCTTACTTGATTTCCCTGACAAAAAAATTGGTATTATAAGTGTTGACCCATCTAAACGTAAAACAGGTGGTGCTTTACTTGGCGACCGTATTCGTATGAACTCTATTAATCCAGAATTAAATGGAGGTAGAGTATATATGCGTTCATTAGCTACACGTCAGGCTAATCTTGCACTTAGTAAATATGTGGGTGATGCCATCAATGTATTAAAATGTGGTGGGTTTGACTTAATTATACTTGAAAGTTCTGGTATTGGTCAAAGCGACACTGAAATTACAGAATTTGGGGATCTTTCTATGTATGTTATGACTCCAGAATATGGAGCCGCAACACAATTAGAAAAGATAGATATGCTCGATTTTGCTGATGTAATTGCCATCAATAAATTTGATAAACGTGGTGCTTTAGACGCATTACGCGATGTGAAAAAGCAATATCGTAGAAATCATAATAATTGGGAAATTAGCGATGATGATATACCTGTATATGGAACTATAGCATCGCAGTTCAATGACCCTGGAACCAATAAGTTATTCCTAAAATTAGTTGATACTTTGAATGCTAAAACAGAGGGTAGTTTTAGTCATACCGTTCAATTTACTACAGGAGATAGTGAAAAGATTTATATTATTCCTCCAGATCGAATTAGATATTTAAGTGAGATTACAGAGAATAATAGAAATTACAATAAAACAGCAGAAAAACAAGCTCAAATAGCTCGAACTTTATATGGATTATCTTTATCAATGCAGGCTTTGACTATTGCAGGAAAAAAAGATACAGATGCATATAAAGAATTAGAGAAATTATATAGTGAAGTTGAATTAAACTTAGATCCTAAAAATAAGAAAATAATTGAGGAATGGCCTGCTAAAAAGGCTAATTACGAAGGCGAAGAATATACTTATTTTGTAAGGGGGAAAGAGATTAAAGTTCCCACAAAAACTACTTCGTTAAGTGGAACACAGATTCCTAAAATATCTTTACCTAAGTATAATGACTGGGGAGATATTTTAAAATGGACCTTGATGGAAAATGTTCCGGGTGAGTTCCCATATGCGGCGGGTGTATATCCGTTTAAACGTACGAACGAAGATCCAACTCGTATGTTCGCCGGAGAGGGTGGTCCTGAAAGAACTAATAAGCGTTTCCATTATGTAAGTGAGGGAATGCCAGCAAAACGTTTAAGTACTGCATTCGATAGTGTAACATTATATGGAAATGACCCTGATTATCGTCCTGATATTTATGGTAAAATTGGTAATTCAGGAGTAAGTATTTGTTGTTTAGATGACGCTAAGAAATTATATAGTGGTTTTGATTTAGCTGATCCAGCTACTTCGGTATCTATGACTATCAATGGCCCCGCGAGTATTTTAACGGGCTTCTTTATGAATGCGGCTATAGATCAACAATGCGAAAAATACATTTTTGAAAATGGCTTGCAAGATGAAGTAAAGGCTAAAATCGAAGCAATATATAAAGCTAAAGGAGCTGAAATTCCAACTTATAATGGTCCACTTCCTAATGGAAATAATGGACTAGGAACCTTCTTATTAGGTGTCACTGGCGACCAAGTTCTTCCTGCTGATGTGTATGCTAAAATTAAAGAATTTACACTAAGTCAGGTTCGTGGAACAGTTCAAGCTGATATTTTAAAAGAAGATCAAGCTCAAAATACTTGCATATTCTCTACTGAGTTTTCATTACGTTTAATGGGTGATGTACAAGAATATTTTGTAAAGAATAATGTACGTAACTTCTATAGTGTAAGTATAAGTGGTTATCATATTGCTGAGGCAGGAGCGAATCCAATTTCTCAGTTAGCATTTACTTTGGCTAACGGTTTTACTTATGTTGAGTACTACTTAAGTAGAGGAATGGATATAAATAGTTTTGCTCCAAATTTATCATTCTTCTTTAGTAATGGTGTAGATCCAGAATATTCAGTAATTGGTCGTGTAGCTCGCCGAATTTGGGCTAAAGCTATGAAGTTAAAATATGGAGGAAATGAGCGTAGCCAAATGCTTAAATACCATATTCAAACAAGTGGACGAAGCTTACATGCCCAAGAAATTTCGTTTAACGATATTCGAACTACACTTCAAGCATTATATGCAATTTATGATAACTGTAACTCTTTACATACTAATGCGTATGATGAGGCTATTACAACTCCAACCGAAGAATCGGTACGTAGAGCAATGGCCATTCAGTTAATCATTAATAAAGAATTAGGATTAGCTAAAAATGAAAATCCAATTCAAGGTTCATTCATAATTGAAGAGCTTACCGATTTAGTAGAGGAAGCTGTATATGCTGAATTTGATAGAATTACTGAACGTGGTGGCGTTTTAGGAGCTATGGAAACCATGTATCAACGTGGTAAAATCCAAGAAGAAAGCTTGCATTATGAAACGTTAAAACATACAGGTGAATATCCAATTATTGGAGTGAATACTTTCTTAAGTAAAGAAGGATCTCCAACTGTTATTCCTGATGAAGTAATTAGATCTACAGTTGAGGAAAAAGAATTCCAAATTAGAACGGCTAAGAATCAACAAGAGCGTAATAAAGCAGAAATTGAAGAATCTATTAAGAGATTAAAAGAAGCTGCAATTAAAAATGAAAACTTGTTTGCCGTATTAATGGAAGCTACTAAATGGTGTACATTAGGCCAAATAACTTCAGCTATGTTTGAGGTAGGCGGACAGTATAGACGAAATATGTAATATAATCATATACTAAAAGAAAGGTCGGACTAATAATCCGACCTTTTTTATTTTATTACAAAATAAAAAGCCCCCTAAAAAGGAGGCTATTAATGTATCAGTTATAAGAAATAATTATTTCTTGATGATTTTGTAAGTATTTTGTGCTAAACCATTATCTACTGTAACGAAGTAAATTCCAGATGTTAATGTAGAAAGATCTATAGTTATACCATTCGCAACGATATTTCTAGTCAATAAAGTTTGTCCAACCGCATTAATTAGATTCACCTTTGCATTGTCGATTCCTTCAATAGTAATAAAGTTTTCGAAAGGGTTCGGATAAATTTGAATAGTAGAGAATTCCGCTTCATCATTACTTAAACAATCGAATAAATCAATTGTAGTGCTTGCAGTATTGCTACATCCTTCAGGAGTTGTGAACGTATAGCTAACGATATGACTACCCACACCAGCAACTGCAGGCATAAAAGTAGAGTTTAATACTCCATTACCTGTGAAAGTTCCTCCAGAAGGAGCACCTGATAATTGGAAAGGTGAACTTAAATAACAAAGAGTTTCAACAGAATCTATTAAAACAGTAGGGATTGGATTTGCTGAAATTAATACAGAATCTTGCTGCAAACATCCCCAAACAGGTTTATAAGTTACTTTAGCTAAGATGGTATGATCAGTAGTAATGGTTTGAGTTGGAAGTGTATGGTCGGCAAATTCCCAACTTGGACTCCAATTGTAATATGGAGCACCACTTGCAGAGATAGTGATAGTAGCAGATCCACAGAAAGAAGTATCGTTACTATTCAGAACTAATTTAGGAGATGGACCTATATTTAAT
This sequence comes from Bacteroidia bacterium, assembly GCA_036562365.1. Classification (GTDB taxonomy): domain Bacteria; phylum Bacteroidota; class Bacteroidia; order CAIKAF01; family CAIKAF01; genus JACVCJ01. The sequence goes on from DATCKI010000029.1 coordinate 16,459, forward strand.
ACATCGAAATTACTTACAATTATAGAACCATTATAACCTCCTAAAACAGCGAATTTAAGGCTATCGTTATGTTCGAAAGGAACAAAATTGTAAACATTACTAACGCTAGTAATTTTATTAGGTCCAGAGTCCCATTGGTTTGTATTGGTATTATAAGCATAAGTAGTGTTCATAGTTGCAGTTCCTCCACCCGTAGGGTCACCACCTGTAAAGTATACCATTCCATCGTTAAAAGGAGATGCACCGCCAGCATGACGAACCACAGCACCACCTGGATAGTTAGCTATAGTAGACCAGGTAATATTAGCAGGGTTATTAGGGTCAATAATACCTTGATATGCCGTGCTATAAGTAAGTGAAGATATCTGGTTATATCCACCCACCATTATGATTTTATTTCCTGTGA
>DATCKI010000031.1:0-2366 GCA_036562365.1 Bacteroidia bacterium
CTTAGCCTAACATAACAAGAACTGGTAAGGTTCCTCGCGGTGTATCGAATTAAACCACATGCTCCACCGCTTGTATCCCATCTCCGTCAATTTCTTTGGATTTTAATCTTGCGACCATAGTCTCCAGGCGGAGTATTTAACGCGTTAGCTGTAATACGAGAATCCTCTGGACTCCCATATTTAATACTCATCGGTCAGGGCGTGGACTACTGGGGTACCTAATCCCATTTGTTCCCCACGCTTTTGTGCCTCAGCGTCAGTTAATCGTAGGTAGATGCCTTCGCCACAAGCGTTCCCACTAATTTCAAACGTACTTTAGCCCTATGATTATGTGGTTCCACTACCTCCCGAATAACTCTAGCAAATACGTTTTACGTCTACCATAGTAATCCCTAAGTTAGTCCCACGTAACATTATTTGCCGCCTACACACCCTATACGCCCAGTTATGTAGAATAGCACTAGCACACCCCGTTTTACCGCGTCTGCTGGCACGAGTCTTGGACAGTGCTGTCTCATCCTTACATTTCACTATAGATAAGGACTAGTGAGCTTTAAGAGGTACTCCTCTATACTTCACTCTTGTTCTACGGTGCCTGGATCGGGCGTTAACCCCTTGTCCAAATCTCTTCACTGCAGCCTCCATTAGAAGTTAGGGCAGTGTCTCAGTCCCCATATGGCTGTTCTCCTCTCAGTCCAGCTAAGCATTGTCGGCTTGAGGTGATGTCAACACCCCAACTACCTAACACTACGTATGCTGACCATCGTGCGAAGCATTTTACTTCTGTCTCCTTTCCTACTTCTTCATATCTTCCTACCTCCTATCACGGAAATAAAAAAATATGTCCTTTGTAGTTTTCGGATTAAACGGGATTTTTCTCGGCCATCCCGTACACGATGACACCTAGCATGTACGCTCTCTACATCCGGACGCAATAATTTACGATCTGTGGTTTATTAACCATTCTTTTTACTAGCGTAAATTATTACACTTGCATGTGTATAACTAGAACCATACGCACTACTCTGAGCTAGAATCAAACTCTTTCACTCCGGAAATATATATTTGAATATATCTCCTTGTCAACGTCCTAAATATGTACAATTGTAAAACATAAATAATTTAATGATTAAAATAAATTATTCATTATTGAATTATTGGGGGAGACTGGATTCGAACCAGCACCTTTGGGTAATGAGCCCAACCGTCTACCTATTAACATACTCCCCCGGACTCCTCCACAATCATAAACCCCCCACCCCGATACCCACTCCTCCTGAAAATCCTGGATAAGAGCCGCACAAATTATCATTTTCAATATGTACGAATAACTTAATTCAGACAAGACATTTTCTAATAAAAATACTCCTCATACAAAGCATTGGAACCATCGGTATAAACCTGAAATATAAATATACCTTCCTGCAACAATCAAATTATCTTCCAACACGTGAGGTTATCAAATTTTACTGAGTGCTATAGACCCGAACTTAAATAAATAAATAAAGAAAGGCGGTAATGATAAACCTACCCAAAAAATTTCCCCCTTTACAACTCACTACAACACACTAACGGATTTCATACACGGGTGCACCGTATCTGCTACTACCCAACAATTTCAACGCAACAGAATTAAGAAAAAACACCAAATACAAATTCCAAATTCCTCCCGATACCTCTTTTTATCAATCATTTAAAAACCCAACCATTTTTGTTTATCATTGATTAACTCAGGTTAAGATAAACCTTAAACAAAGCGAGGGGTACACCTTTTATACTACTACCCAACAATTCCAACACAACAGAATTAAGAAAAAACACCAAATAAAAGTTCCCCACCGATACCTCTTTTTATACAATCATTAATCGTCATCCATCCTTTATTCGTCGAAACAATATAAAGTATACGATCTTGCGCTATTTTCTGCCGCAATTCTCTACATGTAAAATATCGATGATGCCCCATATGAGAAATTCTAAATATCCTACCCAGCACAGGTCGATTTCTATAATAAGTTAAATAAATCTCTACGTACATTCTTCTCTCACCCTTTTTATTTCTTTTTACTAAAACATTATACCCACTTAAATATCCATACTTGTATAAAAACTTACAAATTTGTAAAGTTTGTTTACTATATAAAGCTACCGCACGAATTGATCCTCTTTGGCTAGCATGATTTATCACAGAAATCGCTTGACTTATTGTCTTCATTTAAATCCTAAATAAATATATCTTAATTCCTCAGTTCAAAAAAAAAATCAAATTCTTTCATCAAATAAAATAATATAGGATAAAAAATAAAAAAGATACTTAAATGTACCCAAATACAAAATAAACCCAATTCAATAACTGGATATAATGG
>DATCKI010000039.1:0-3152 GCA_036562365.1 Bacteroidia bacterium
GGAACCGGCAGAGCTTTCGATAAATTCGGTATGAAGGGTTTGAACGGAGTCGGCGATAACGAGGTCGGGTTGAATAGCTTCAATTTGTTGAAGGATATTTTCGAGGTTAGTTTCGGTAAGAACGTAGCAGTCTGGGTTAGAGAAAGGCGTACGTTCGGCACGAAGTTTAATTTGAGATTCGCTTTCTTCTCCGGAGATATAGAGTACTTTTTTATTTTGAAGTTTAAGTACGGTTTGTAGAAGCAGTGTACTTTTGCCGATTCCAGGTTCACCGCCAAGAAGGATAACGGAACCGGGTACGATTCCACCACCTAGTACACGATTAAGTTCAGAATCGGGGGTGATTGTACGTTCAGCGTTTTGGGTTTTAACTTCAGAAAGGAGTTGAGGTTTAGCTAGATTTTTAGAGCTAGCGAGCAGGGGCGATCTATCGGAGCTTTTAACTTGAATTTCTTCAACAAAAGAGTTCCAAGCACCACAAGAACTACATTTACCCATCCATTTAGAGGCTGAGTAGCCGCAACTTTGGCAGATGAAAGTAGTTTTAAGCTTCGACATGTTTAACGGATAAACTCGCGATAAACGAGACCTTTACCTTGACCTTGTGCGGTTGGTTTATCGTGAGCGATTTTAAGTTGAGATTTGTTCAACTTAAGGATTTGCCAATCAGCATTCATAGGTTCGAAGTTATTAATCATAGAATCCAAACCAGAGATACGAATGTGATTTTTCATATTTTTATTTACGATTTCGTAACGAGCTTCAGTAATTACAGCTGGGTAATTAGGGTAGGTTACTTTCAGTTTTCCATTTTCAGAAAACTCCCAAGAAAATTCTTCACCGAGGAAGTCAGAAGTTTTAACTACATTCCAAGTTCCATTTAATTTGTTTTCTGCTTGTTTTTTACAAGAAACAAATACTAAGGCGAGAATAATAAGAGGGAGGGCTAATTTTTTCATAATCATAACAAGATATATCAGGCAAATTTAATAATTTTGATTGATGATTTTCAATTAAAATAAGCAAAGCGTAGTTTTTTTTAGTGAAGTTAGTTTTTTTGCATAGAATTTGTGGGTAAAGAGAATATAAACTGGAGTTATTAGGTTATAATTGAACATAAATAGAATTAAAGAAAATAAGTGGAAATAATTAAAACATTATTAGGGCAATTTGAGCAGTGGATAGAGCAATTAATTCGTAGTGCTGGTGTAAGAGATAATATTGCCATGTATCTGCGTTTGCTAGCTGTGACCATTATATTGGTTATAATAGCATTTGGGGTTCATTGGATAGGTAAGAGAATACTAGCGTATTATTACAAGAAGATACTTAGAAGAAATGCGCAGTTTTTTGAGGATCTTACCATAAGAAGAAGAGTTTTTAATTGGGTTTCGCATATATTTCCAGTTATAATAATTAATGGATTAATTCCGCAATTATTTAGAGATTTCCAAAGCATATTACCTTTTGTAACTAAATGTGCTTATGTATATACTATAATTGTTGGATTAAATATTTTACTAGCTTTTTTAAAGGTTTTAGAAAATTACTGGCAGAAGTCGGAGGCCTTTAAAGACAAGCCATTGACGAGTTATTCGCAGTTAATGAGTATTTTACTGTATATAGCTGCGTTTATATTTATTCTTTCGATAATTTTAGATCAATCTCCTATATATTTTCTGAGTGCATTTGGAGCCATGACGGCCTTATTATTGTTGATTTTTAAAGATACAATATTAGGTTTAGTGGCAAGTGTGCAGATGTCGGCTAATGATATGGTTCGTATTGGCGATTGGGTTGAAATGCCAAAGTTTAATGCTGATGGAAATGTGATAGCGATTAATCTAAATACAGTAAAAGTTCGAAATTTTGATAAGACCATTACTACCATTCCTACTTATTATTTTATTACCGATAGTTTTAAAAACTGGCGCGGAATGGTTGAAAGCGGTGGTAGAAGAATTAAACGTTCTATATACATAAATGTGCATTCAATTCGGTTTGTAGATCCAGAATTGAGAGAGAAGTTTAAGAAGTTTTATTTAGTAAAAGATTATATTGTTGATAGACAGAAAGAGATAGAAGCCTATAATGCGAGTCATGATTTTGATACAAGCGAGTTGATCAATGGGCGAAGAATGACCAATATTGGGGTGTACAGAAAGTATGTAGAGAATTATTTAAAAAAGCATCCAAGAATTAATAAAGAAATGATAATAATGGTGCGCCAGTTATCGATAGAGGATAAGGGAGTACCATTAGAGATATATTGTTTTGCAAATACAACGGTGTGGGTAGAATATGAGTCGATTCAAGCGGACATATTTGACCATTTATTAGCGGCTACTAGGTATTTTGATTTAGATATTTATCAGCAGCCAAGCGGGCAAGATATATCTGGAGCAATTGATCGATTCAGTTTGCGAGCTTCAGCTAATAATTAATTTATCTAATTTTTTAAATAATTCGAGGTTAGGATTTTATTTGGCATTGGTTAATTGTATTAAAATTATACTTTTGCGATTAACTAATTAGCTATGAAAAGAATCCTAACTCTATTAATATTGGCTATATCAACCAATATGTTATCCTCTCAAATTGTAAAAAGATTGAATTATAAAATCACTTTGACTTAAATGAATATACTTATTGCTACTGTAAAGCAATTGATTAATAATTTCAATCATTACGTAATTATAACTTAAAATTTAACAAACAATAGATTTCTTTAATTCATGAAACTTTATCAACATTTTGTTACATTGTTTTTACTCATTTCGAGTGCAACACTTAACTCTCAAACCACCTATGATGGTCAATATGCCGAAATAAAAGTTGGTCCTCATAATAAGCTAAATAAAAAGCATACAATAAGAGAGTTCGCATCTATATCGGATGGGACTTATTTTCAATATTCAGCCTCTTCTAAAGCATTGGGTTTTACAAGATACTCTGATGATTTAATTCCGAATAGTTTTAATGAAATACCCAAACTAAAATCGGGTTATGGAGTATATGAAGAGTTATTTACTTGGAACGGCAATGGATACATTGTATATACAGATTACGACAAGAAAAATACGGTTGAAATTCTCAAATTTTTAAAAGTAAATTTAGAAGATATTGAGTCTGGCGTAGAAGAATTAGATGTG
>DATCKI010000045.1:0-2029 GCA_036562365.1 Bacteroidia bacterium
ACATTAGTCTCGAGTGTTTCAGTTTCGTTGTTATAATAGTCTATTCTACTATTTGCATTACCAAATAAACCTTCACAAATAATAACAGCACCTCCAGATTTAGTCTCTGGAGTTTCTGGCTTAGCTTCATCTTTTTTACAAGAAATAGCAAACAGAACAACAAAGAATGATATTACTACAGTTTTATAATTTTTGAACATAGATTTTCAGCTTTTAGTATATAGATGCCTTGGGCTAAATTCTCGAGATTAATTGAGAAATTCTTATCAGTAACTTTTTCGCTTATAATTAGCTTTCCGCTTAAATTAAATAAGTCGATTTTTGAACCCAGATTTATATTTTCAACATAAAGATAGCTTTTAGTTGGATTGGGATAAAATTTGATTGCATTAAGGGAATCTGAATCTAACCCAAACCCTATCGCATAATTAATGACCCCAACCGCATCTAAGTCGAATCCAGATGAATTGAAAGGTGTAGGGAACGGGTCATTAATAATTTTTCCTTCGCTATCTCTACTGCCCAGTAGTGGGTCTATAGAGCCAATTACGTCAACCAAACGAATATGTGTAATATTATTTTTATCCAGAAGTGGGTTATCGTTTACGTCACTAATGTCGAAAGGTGTTCCGTATGGTGCACGATATTTGCCTGCAAGATTGTTGATTTTTGTAATGTCAGAAAAATCTCCATTGCCTAATTGTACAGTAGTGTCAAAATTACAGATAGAAGGAAATCTAAAAAAGTTAATTCCATCAGAACTGATTTCAACAAAAGCTAGTTCTACGTAATTATCTAAAAAGCTATTTTCGAAGACCACAAAATCGTAGCCATTTCCATCTACAATTGGGTGAGAAAACTGCAATGTAATAACTCCAGAATCTCCCAAACTAACTACGTTTCCATCTGCTGGTCCTATGGCCGATTGCTCGTTTCCAACACTTGCAAACCCCAGTGAATGATTATTGATTTGCATGTAGCCTCTTTTAATCATGCTTGATGTAGCCCAGCCTTTAATTATAGAGCTATCTTTATGGATTGCATTGCTTCCTGGATTTCCTGGCAGGCCATGAAATTGTGACCATGCCAGAAAAGGAAGGAAGAATAATATATTGATTAATATACTATTTTTCATTGTTTGATAATTTTTACTTGTTTAGTAATGCCAGATTTTTCCATTTTTAGTATATAGATACCTGAAGGAATATTAGAAATATTCAAGATTTGATTTTCAGAAACATTATTTTGCAATAAAACAGTTTGACCACTTATATTGTATAGTGTTAAATTGCCACCATTCATTCCCTTAATTTGAATGTTATCTGTGCTAGGATTAGGATAAACTGTTAGAGTATACTGATTGGCATTATCAATTCCGAATACTGGTGCAGAGAAGTTATCTAGACAAAAGTATTGAGGGGTATTTATTCCAAATACACCTGTATCTGAAGACTCATATTTAAAAGTAATGGAATCACATGGAGTATTTAGTTGCACTAATTTCCAATTCTTCAAGATATAATCTTGAGAGTTATCGCTAAATCTATAGTCTGCTAAGTAGAATTCGGTAGAGTCGACTAATGAATTTTGTAAATAACCATAAACAATAACTTTAAAATAATCAGGATCGTCACCTGTAACTCCTCCGAATTTTTTAGAGAATGCGCTTCCATCTCTCATTTCAAGAGCAGCATAGGTGCTATTGCTAACTTCAAAATTTACAATGGACGGTTGATTTAGGGTAATATATCCGTTATAATAATGTAGCAAAAAGTTATCTGACCCGTTCGCTCCAGATCCAGCGAATGAACTGTATTGGTTTCCCCATCCACTTGTAGTAGTGTCGTTTTGATTTGAAAGCGCAAATCCTTCCCAATAGAAATATCCACCGGTTGTGTCGCTGAAATTGCTAAAAGTAACTCCTTGAATTTGAAAGGTTGAATCGTTAATGAATGAATTAGGAGCAATGCTAATATCTTCGAAATCGATAGCGACTTGTGAAAATAAAGTTGGGGATAGAATTAAACCT
>DATCKI010000047.1:0-6142 GCA_036562365.1 Bacteroidia bacterium
GACAGAGAAGAAAGACCCGACATAGATGCCGTTTACATGCAAGCCGTGCAATTAATGACCGGACGTGGTGGCTGGCCCTTAAATGTCATTGTACTTCCTGACAAAAGAACTATTTACGGAGGAACTTATTTCCCTAAAGCCAAATGGATGGAAATTCTAAAAAATATCCATAATATCTGGGAAAACGATAGAGCCCAAGTATATACCTATGCCGAAAATTTACTTTCTGGAATGCATCAAACCTCTTTACTTCTAGAAGTAAATAAGGAAAATATAGATTTTGAAATAGCCCTACAAAAAGGAATTGAAGCCGATAAAAAACTTCACGACCATGTTAATGGAGGTAGCGATAGAGCTCCAAAATTCCCTATGCCCGTGAATTACATGTTCCGCTATAACTATGCAAATTTGTATAAAGATGAAACTCTTTTAAAACATGTACATAAAACCTTAAACTTTATGGCACTTGGTGGTATATATGACCAAGTGGGCGGTGGATTTTTCCGCTATTCTACCGATGCATACTGGAAAGTTCCACATTTCGAAAAAATGCTGTACGATAATGCTCAATTACTACAGCTTTATGCTTATGCGCATAAACATTCCCCTCAACCCGAATACGCCCGCGTATGCGAAGGAATTTATACTTGGTTAATTTCAGAAATGAAAGCTCCCAATGGTGGATTTTACGCTGCATTAGATGCCGATAGTGAAGGAATTGAAGGAAAATTTTATATCTATACGAAAATTGATTTAGAACTGGCACTAGATAATCTAATTTCTAAAGCAGCATCTATATACGAAATTAATGCAGAAGGCTATTGGGAAGATGGAAATTATATCATGCTCAGGTCCGAATTAAATCCTAACACTCAATCTGGGAATCATGATTATGAGCAAGATTTAAAAGAAATAAATACCAAATTAAAAGCTTATAGAGATAAGAGAGTTCGACCAGGAACGGATACTAAAATTATTTGTAGCTGGAACGCACTTTTGGTGTGTGGACTAGTAGAATATTACAAATGTTCACTTAAGCCAGATGTAAAAAAAGAAGCGCAAGAATTAGTTGAATTTTTAATTCAAAATTTAATAAAAGATTCTACTATATACCGAACTCCAGAAGCCAAAATTGAAGGAACTTTAGAAGATTATGCTCTACTTTGTACAGCATGTATAGATGTTGCGACCATAAGTAGTAATCCAGAGAAATTCTTAGAAAAAGCTAAAGAAATTTTAATTTGGATAGAAGAAAAATTCGATAAGGAATCGAATGGATTCTTTGCAATGGCAAGTAAAAACACTAAAGATTTATTATTACCAGTTTACGAAGTTCAAGATAATGTTATAGCATCAGCCAATGCATTACATTCCTTCAACAAAGTGAAATTAGCGCATATTTTTGCTGAAAGAAATTGGGAAGAAGAGGTAGAATCTCAATTGATTAAAATACTTCCTTCATTCAGCAAATATCCAGAAGCATATAGCAAATGGGCTGATATAGGTTTGTTATTTACGAAGGGATATACCCAGACTGTATTAACTGGACCAGAGGCCGAGGAACAATCTTTAAAAGAATATATTTCAACATCATACTTAAGTGATATATTTATACTTAGTAAAGAATCACATATACCATTATTTGAAAATAGATTTAATGCAAATCAAAACCTTAAATTTACCTGTTATGGCCATCAATGCGACTTACCTGAAAGTTTTTAGTATAGTTATAGCTTTATTTATTACAGTATTTGCATTTGCACAAGAAGTTAGTTTGCATGCACATAATGATTACTTGAAAAAAAAGCCATTATTTGATGCTTTAGAACAGAATATTTATAGCATAGAAATAGATGTATTTCCGTCGGACAGAGGTGTGGTAGTTGCACATACCGGAAATTCTCTTTCCCAAAAGCCTCTTTTAGAAGAACTCTATATTCTACCTTTAAAAAAGGTATTAGATGCTGGAAATATAAAATCGCAAGTAAGTTTAGTGTTCGACATCAAAAATGGTGGAGATAAAACTTGCACAGAAATTATGAAACTGCTAAATACTCATTTAGCAAAACATAGATTTCAACTACGAATTTTATTTACTGGAGGATATGGAAAAGAATTCCGAAAGAATTTTATGCAATGGAATATAGTTTTCGATTATAATTTGGAAAATTATTTAAAAACTGGCGAAATTCCAGACTACTCAGGTCGTTTCAGCAATAGTTATTCCACATTCAAAAGCTATTATAAAAGCATACCTAAAGATTCATTACAGAAAAGATTTGCTTTAGCAAATATGATGGGTTTGGAAACAAGAGTTTGGGCAGCTGGCAATAACGAAAAAACTTGGGATTTTTTAGTCAAACTCGGCTTTAATATCTTAAACGTAGATGATTATAAAAAGGCAAGAAACTTTTTAAATAAAATTAATTCGAAAAATTAATATGCATATAGACGAATTAAGAGAATATTGTCTATCTCTACCATATACAAGAGAGGGCTTGCCTTTCGACCAAGACACCTTAGTATTTTACGTGGGGCCGAAAATGTTTTGCTTAACCAGCATAGATGAATATGACGGATTCAATGTTAAATGCGACCCAGAGCTAGCTATTGAGCTTCGCGAAAAATACCCTTTTGTTATTCCTGGTTTTCATATGAATAAAACACATTGGAATACGATAAAGGTTGATTCAAATCCGCCTATTAATCTTTTAAAAGAATGGATAAAACACTCATACGACTTAGTATTTGCGAGCTTACCTAAAAAAACTCAAAACGAGTTAAAAAACAAGTAAATAGGGTGTATACAACTAGCTCATTCCCCGTTTATTATGCACGCATAACATTATATAAAAATTGAATTTTTCTACTACATTAACAGGTCTTTAAGAAAAATAAGCTTAAAAACTTTGTGAATCAGAATTTAAGCGCATACCTTTGCCTCAAATTTAAGCGATAAGCATGTCTCTTAACCTTACATATGGCAAAGAAATTTCTGCAATAAAAAAAGCTGTGCGAGCATATAGGCACAGTAAGGCCTTTGTAAAAAACATCTCCAGCGTATCAAACTGGAGATTTCTACCGTCTTAAATCAGAATATAGAATTAAATTTTTTCATTTATAGCATCATCATGAGCAACGAGAAATTCAATTTCACGAGTAAACCATTCATATTAGTATGGTTAGTTAGCTTTGCCCTACTTGGTATTTTCAGCTTTTTTGTAGCAACGCATCTATTAGATCGTTTCTGGCTATTCTTACCATTAGGTATTTTGATTGTGGTTACATACGACTCACTTCAAAGCAAGCACTCACTACGTAAGAATTTCCCTTTAATTGGCCGTTTACGCTACTTATTCGAATCTGTACGTCCTGAGTTCCGCCAATACTTCTTCGAAGGCGAATTAGATGGTAAACCTTTCAATCGTCGTCAACGTTCTATCGTTTATCAACGTGCTAAAAACCAAAAGCAAACTATTTCTTTTGGTATGCAAGACGATCCTAACCGTATTGGATACGAATGGGCCGCGCACAGTGTTTATCCTAAAACTGTTAATCCTGCCGACCTTCGTGTTTGGGTAGGTGGCTCTAGCTGTTCTCAACCTTACCATGCAAGTATCGTAAATATTGGAGCCATGAGTTATGGTGCTTTAAGTAAAACTGCCATCACTTCGTTGAACAATGGTGCTATGATTGGTAAATTTGCTCATAATACTGGTGAAGGTGGTATCAGTAATTTCCACTTATCAGGCGGAGATATCATCTGGCAAATTGGTACTGGTTATTTTGGTTGTAGAGATGAACATGGGCATTTCGACCCTAAATTATTCGAAGAAAAATCGAATTACCACCAAGTTAAAATGATCGAATTAAAACTTTCTCAAGGTGCTAAACCTGGTCATGGTGGTCTATTACCAGCTCATAAAAACACTCCTGAAATTGCAGCTATTCGTAATATTAAACCTTTTACTACGGTTCACTCTCCTTCTGCGCACTCTGCTTTCTCTAATTCAGTCGAATTATTACAATTCATTCAAAAAATGCGCACCCTTTCAGGTGGAAAACCTGTAGGTTTTAAGATCTGTATCGGACGTAAAGAAGAATTTATCGATATAGTAAAAAGTATGATTGTAACTGGTATCAAACCAGACTTTATCACCATCGATGGAGCTGAAGGAGGTACTGGTGCTGCTCCTCTTGAATTTATCGATTATATGGGTATGGCTTTACATGATGCATTACCTTTTGCTCACCAAACTCTTAAAGATTATGGTGTGCGCGACGAAATTAAAATCTTTGCTTCTGGTAAGGTAATCACAGCCTTCGATATCGCTAAAAACATTGCTCTTGGTGCCGACGTACTTTACAGCGCTCGCGGTATGATGTTCGCTTTAGGTTGTATTCAAGCTCTTCAATGCGACAGTGGTAAATGCCCTGTTGGTATTGCAACCCAAGACAAAACCTTATATAAAGGTATCGACATCACCGATAAGAGTACACGTGTTGCTAACTGGCATAAAAATACCTTAGATTCATTAGCTGATTTCATGGGAGCTTGCGGTTTCGAAACGTTAAAGGATATTAGTCCTAAATCGTTCTTCCGCAGAACGGCGCACGATACCAATGAAAGCTTCGAAGAAATTTACTTCAAGAACTCTAATAAGACACAAACTATTCACGCAAACTAATAAATTTGAAAAGTCGGAGCTACTAAAGTCTCCGACTTTTTTATTTCTACTACTTCCCAAGCCCATTTGGGCTATGCTTTAATATTCCCCACTTTCATTGTTATTTTAGGAGGTCTCAACAGCTCTCGAACACATTATTAATCTAATAGATTAATACCTCTGTTTTAAAATTTTTGTTCTGCGCCAATAAATTAGGACAAGACTATTAATTTCCTTATCTTTAAGAATTCCATCATTAAAACTACTTTATCATGAAATGGGCATATTCAATTCAAAATAAAACTACCGCAGCAATTTTATTGTTGGGGATATTGGTTTTAATTGGGGTTAATAATCTTAGAGAGCACAGAATGACTAATAAAATGAATTCTGTGATTAATACTATGTATAAAGATCGTCTTTGGGCAGATCATCTCATTTCTGAAATTCAATATTCCGTATTAAAACTCAAAAACTGCAGTGAAACACGCGACCTTACCCCTCAAATAGAACGCATAGCACACCTTAATTCCCTTTTTGCTCAAACTACACTCACACCGAGTGAACAAGCCATATTCAACGAATATCAAACTCTATGTAAAGATATATACTTAGATGCTCAATTCGAAAACATTAGTATTTCCGATTTCAATCAGGCCGAAAATTACCTTCAAAAACTAAATCAAACACAAATTACCGAAGGTAAAATTCTGCTTTCTCAAATGGAAGATATGGTTAAGTCTGCCGATTTAATGTCGAGTTTTGAAATTTCACTTCTCATTATATTAGGAATTATCACCCAAATACTCATTTTTACTTCAAAAACTCTTAAGAAAGCGTTCAAACCACAGGCTGCTCAATGGAATTAATTTAGCTTTGTGGCATGATTCGAAAAAAGATAAAACGTAGTTACCGCATAAGTAAATACGTACTCTATAAAGAAACACTTGTCGACCACAAAGAGCAATTTTGGTCATTTGTAGGTGCCTTTATTGGAATTGCTTGCATTGCTTATTTACAAACTACGTTTTTAGGAACTGAAAATTTAATTTTCCTAATTGGGTCTTTTGGAGCCTCTGCTGTTCTAGTTTATGGCGCAATTGAAAGTCCTTTAGCTCAACCCCGAAACCTAATGGGTGGTCATATTATTTCAGCCTTAATAGGAGTTATGGTTGCCAAATTAGTCCCAGAAATAATATGGATTCAAGCCCCACTTGCGGTAGCTTCTTCTATAATTGCTATGCAAATAAGCAAAACCTTGCATCCGCCAGGTGGTGCAACTGCCCTCATAGCAGTTAGTGGAGGCGAAAATATTAAAGCTCTAGGATTTAACTATATATTATTCCCAGTGGCTAGTGGAGCTCTCATTTTATTAATTTGTGCCTTAATATTTAATAATATTACTTCACACAGAACCTATCCTAAACAACGTTTTCTACGCAAAAAAAGATAACTTCGTTACAATCCTAATTAAA
>DATCKI010000080.1:0-12414 GCA_036562365.1 Bacteroidia bacterium
TCAAAGGTCTATTAATCCATTTCAAGATTTAAAAGCCTATTGGAGAGTTCGAAAAATAATTCGTGAATTTAAACCAGATATTGTACATACACATGCTTCGAAAGCAGGTGCAATAGGACGTTTAGCTGCAAAACACGAAGGTGTTCAGATAATAGTGCACACCTTTCATGGACATGTTTTTCATAGTTATTTTGGTAAAATTAAGTCGAATATTTTTCAGATTATTGAAAGATATTTGGCCTCTTTTTCAGATGCTATTATTGCAATTAGCGACAAGCTAAATAAGGAGTTAAGTGTTGATTATAAAATTGCTGAACCATCTAAAATTAGAACTATTCCACTAGGGTTTGATCTGGATTTATTTACTTCAGATTTAGATGTGAAAAGAAAGAATTACAGGACCAAATGGAAGGTAAAAGAAGATGAAATTTTAGTGGGTATAGTAGGTAGATTAGTTCCAGTAAAAAATCATGCTTTATTGATTGATGCGGCAAAAATTATTCAGGCAAAAACAACGAAAAAAATTAGGTATATTTTGGTTGGAGATGGGGAATCACGCGCTGAAATTGAAGCAAAAATTAAAGAAAATCAATTTACGTATACATATAAATCGGCTGGAAATGGAAAGGAAGATTTCATTTTAACCAGTTGGGAACAAAATACTCCAGAGGTTTATGCTGGGGTTGATATAGTTTGTTTGAGCTCGTTTAATGAAGGCACTCCCGTTAGTTTAATAGAAGCTCAAGCAGCAGGTAAGCCTATTGTTTCGACAAGAGTAGGGGGGATAGAGAATGTAGTTTTAGAAAATAAATCGGCATTACTTACCGAAATTGATGCAAATGAATATGCAGAAGCTTTGCTTAAATTAATAGAAGATGAAGGCTTCAGAAAAGCCATGCAAGGAGCCGGAAGAGAATTTAGTTTATCTAATTTTCATTACAATAGACTGGCTGCAGATTTTAAAAAGCTTTATAAAGAGCTATTAATTTCAGCTAAAGCACTCTAAACTACTTTCAGATAAGGAAATTTATAGCTAATATTGTTGCATATTATGCAAAAAACTGCTTACTTATCAATATTAATTGGAATTATTGTAGCTAGTTTTCTCTCAAGTTGTAAGGTTTTGACCCCTTCTATGATGATGAAAACCAACGCAAATTACCCTTATGCGCAGGTTCCTGTTAAGGGTGATACTCTATATACTATCGGGATAAACGATGAGTTAGGCTTAGAACTTTATGCCAACGATGGTATTAAAATGATAGATATACTAAATGCAGGAAATATAAACGATAATGGTGGTGAAAAATTAACCTATTGGGTTGATTATGATGGCACTGTTCGTTTTCCTGTTATTGGTAGAATTCATATTGCTGGGAAAACTATACGCCAAGCAGAAGATACTATCGAAAAATTATTCGCAAAAGTTTATAATAACCCATTCGCTCGGTTAAATGTGGAAAATCGTAGAGCCATAGTTTACCCTGGAAATGGGGGAATGGCTAAAGTGATTTCTCTAAAACAGCCTAATGTTACTTTAATGGAAGCCATAGCTGAGGCTGGTGGTATCGCTTTAACTGGTAAAGCCTATAAAATTAAATTAGTCCGTGGCGACTACGATAATCCTCAAGTATTCCTACTTAACCTTCGAAAAATGGAAGGACTAAAAGATGCTGACATTATTCTGCAGCCTAACGATATTATTTATGTTGAAGAACAAAAAGGAAGTCAATCCGTATTCCGTGAAGTTATTCCTTGGCTTTCTTCTGCAACTTCTTTACTAGGACTTGGTTTAACCATTTATACATTAACCAAAATTAAATAACTTGAAAACAAAACCGATTCCACAAATAAATCAGGATTTTGATTTAGGTCTTCTTTATTTTGTTTTCCGAAAAAATATTTTTTGGATAGTAGTGTCTGCATTTTTATGCGGACTTGTTGCTTTTCTTATTCTGCGTTATACTAATCCAATTTACGTAAGTAAAGCTGAAATTCAATTAACTAACGACGAATCTGCTAATTCTATTCTAAAAGATGGTTTAGTGGGGTATCCTGAAGAAAATCTTGCTAAAGAAATTGAATTACTTCGTTCTCCTGTATTCATTAAAAGAGTAGTTAAACGTTTACCAATTGATGTTAGCTACTTTAATGATGGACGATTCCTTGATTTTGAATCTTATGGTACTAATTTCTACAAAGTAAATTATCAGATTTTTGATTCCCGCTTATATGGGTCTAAATTCAATTTAGATGTTAATGATGATAATAGCTTCGAAATAAGTAATGAATTAATAAATCAAACTTTAACTGGTAATTTCGGAGATTCATTAAAGTTTAATGGAATTAATTTAGTTCTTAATCAAGTAGGGCAAATTAACTCTGGTAAATATTTCTTCGTTATTAATGATTCTTCTCAGTTAGTAAAATCAATTATTTCGAACTTACAAGTTACCGTACTGAATAGTGCAGCTAAAACCATTGAAATTTCGTATAGAGATCATAGCAATAAAAAATGTGCTGATGTTGTAAATGCAATAGCTCTTGAATTCGAATCTTTTAATATTGAAAAGAAACAAGATGGAGCTAATAAAATCATAGCTTTTATCGATAATGCACTAGTTTTAGTTACCGATCAATTAAACCAAACTGATGAAGAGTTATCTAAAAATTTTGGTAGGGTAGAAGACAATCCCTTCATTTCTGAAAGAAGAAATAATTTAGAGACCGATAAAATTTCGTCTTATCAACAAGATTTAGTAAGTCTTGAAAAAGATTTAGAAGCAATAAAATTTCTACAAGGTAGAAAGATTAAAAGCAGAAATGATTTAATCGAAATTCAAGCTACAATAGCTGGTACAAACCTAGAACGTTATCTTCAAAGCTATGTAACTTCTATTCAAACTTCGTTTGAGAAAAAAGAAGAACTAAGATATAGCGCTCCAGAGGGCAGTCCACTCCTAGAATCTGTAAATTTTGCTTTAAAAAATCAAATTGAAGCGTTTGAAACGAGTTTAGTGGCCGTTCAATCTATTATTGAACTTAAATACAAAGATGTTTTAGCTAAAACCAACGCCTTAAAGGCGAATATGCCTTGGTATACTAATAGCGTTAAAGACACTTCTGATATCGATTTATCTAAATTAAAACGTTTACGTGCTGTAAACGAAAAATACTTTAATCAACTTGTAGAAAAACGCGCTGAAATGGTATTCGTACGTGAAGGTATTACTCCAGAATATCAAATTTTAGCATTTGGAGCAATTCCTAATCATCCACAATTCCCAAATGAAAGAAATATCATTATTATGGCATTTGTGGCTTGGTTGTTCTTCTGTATAGCTTTAATTGGATTGAAATATATCTTCCACGATGAAATTTTAAGCGCAACCGACGTAGATAAATATACTGACGCCCCAATTTTAGGTATAATTCATAAGTATGATGAATATATTCCAGTTTCGCAATTGGTGGTTGATAAGAATCCTAAAGGTCTAATGGCCGAAGCATTCCGATCTTTAAGAACCAACATGGCATTCTTAAATAACGATGCAGTTACTAAAATTATTTCAATTACATCTACTATTTCAGGTGAAGGTAAAACTTTTGTGGCTATTAACCTTTCTGGTATTATAGCTTATTCAAAAGCTAGGGTAGTACTTATCGATTGCGACATGCGTAAACCAAAAATTCACGTCGGATTCGAAGTGGCTAATACCAAAGGTATGAGTACTATTCTAACTAAACAAAGTAGTTTAGATGAATGTATCCAAAAGAGTAGTATGGAATATCTAGATTTCATTACTGCTGGTCCGCCACCACCTAACCCGGCCGAATTGCTTATTTCTTCTGCAATGGAAGATTTAATTGAACAATTAAAAGAACGTTATGATTATATTGTAATGGATAATCCGCCTGCAGGTATAGTTTCTGATGCAATCATAAATATGCAACGTTCGCATTATCCTATTTATGTAGTTCGAAGTAATTATTCACGTAAATTCTTTATCAATAATATTAACCACTTAATTTACGATAACCAGATTGATAAGATGTCGGTTGTAGTTAATGGTATGGATTTTGTAAATCAGAATACCTACGGTTATGGTGCTTCTAAACATGGCTATGGGGTATATACATATGGAGCAGAATCTGAAAATGGTTACGGATATTATGTGGAAGAAAAGTCGTTAGGGGGAATGAAGAAACCTTTATTAAGAAGAATTTTTGGAACAAGAAGAAAATGATTGTAGAAGAATTTGAGATACCTGGTTTATTACTATTCAAACCAAAAGTATTTGAAGATGACAGAGGTTATTTCTTCGAAACTTTTAGAGATGATGTTTTTCGTAAACATGCTGGGGATATTCAATTCGTTCAAGAAAACCAAAGCTACTCCATTAAAAACGTTTTAAGAGGTTTACATTTTCAAGCAGCACCTTATGGTCAAGGAAAATTAGTACGCGTTACCAAAGGTAAAGTGCTCGATGTAGCAGTTGACTTAAGACCTAACTCTGCACACTTTGGCAAGCATGTTGCAGTAGAATTATCTGAAGAGAATAAAATGCAATTTTGGATTCCGGCAGGTTTTGCTCATGGATTTTCTGTGCTTTCTGAAGACGCCGTTTTTTGTTATAAATGTACCCAATATTATCACGCTGAATCTGATAGAACTTTATTATATAACGATGAAGAATTAAATATAAATTGGAAAATAGAAAATCCTCAAGTCTCACCAAAAGATCTTAACGGTATACCTTTCTCTCAAATTAAAAACTTCTTATAAGCGCATGCTTTCTTTTGTGAACAATAACATACAAGTATCGGTTTCGGTATTAGTTCTAGGAATTTTACTTTTCCTCTTAACCCTGTTTTTTACTGTTTTACTTAATAAAATCCTTTTAAAATTCTCTACCAACCTCGGTGTACGCGATCAGTCAAGTATACAAATTCGTTGGACGGCTACTACTAAACCTTCTTTAGGTGGGGTGGCATTCTTTGTATTCTTTTTATTCTCTTTCCTTGTATATCAAACTTTTTTAAGAGCTAATGAAGATAATATTTTTGAATATTTAGCCTTTATGTTGGTAGGTAGTATTGCCTTTCTAATGGGACTTGCCGATGATGCTTACAATACCAGACCTTGGCTTAAATTCTCTATTCAATTATTCTGCGCTGCTTTATTCATTATTTCAGGTAATTATATTAAAACCTTTCCTAATGAATATCTCAACTATTTTATGACCCTACTTTGGGTTATTGGACTAATGAATTCTATTAATATGCTCGATAATATGGATGCTATTACTACCTCAGTTTCGTGGGGAATTATTGCTACTATTATCGCTTTAATTATTGTCTCAAAAAGCTCTTCTGCCTTTTATTTGATAATTAGTGTTGGCGTATTAGGAAGTTTAACCGGATTCTATTACCATAATTGGCACCCAAGTAAAATGTATATGGGCGACTCTGGAAGCCAATTCCTTGGTATTCTACTTGCATGGTTAGGGGTGAAATTCTTTTGGAATGGCCTCGATTTCTATGGACAACCTATCCAAATGAAACAGTTCTTAATGGCTGGTATGCTTTTTATTGCCCCAATTTCTGACACTACTACAGTTACCATAAATCGTATTTTAAGAGGTGTGTCGCCGTTTACTGGCGGCCGCGATCATACCACTCATGCACTCGTTTATAATGGTTGGGAACAACGCCATGTGCCTATTATTTTCCTTGGTATTACACTTTTAAGTGGGGCTATTATTGTCTTCTTCTTTAACTTTGTTAAAGAATGGAACCATTGGTATAGCGCGTTTGGCATATTTTATATGCTAGTAGTTTTTATTTCTTTATTTTTAACTACGAAAACCAAGGACTTTAAAAATAAGGTCTAGTAGTTAACGTTTATTCTTTATGAAATCTATACATTCTCTATTCATCCTTTTAGGTGCAGGATTCTCTGTTGCTGGGTCTATCATGCTTTTTAACTCTAGCGAGCTAAAAAAGATGGACGATAACCCCTCTGTTGTGCCTAATGCTGTTCAATCTTCTTTCTCTTTTAATACCCCAGTTTGGAATATACATACCTTAAATTTTGCAGGTGAAAAGGTGCCAACCGACGACCCTGAAGTAATTGAAAGAATTGATCGTGAAGTAGTGTTTAATACATTTAGAACTTCTTATTCTATCCTTATTTATAAACGCGCAGCTCGTTGGTTCCCAGTTATTGAACCTATTTTAAAATCTCAGGATATTCCAGACGATTTTAAATACTTATGTATTACTGAAAGCGAATTAACTAATGCAGTTAGTCCTGCTGGCGCCTCTGGTTTCTGGCAATTTATGAAAACTACAGCACCTAGTTATGGTTTAGAAGTTAACGATGAGGTTGATGAACGCTACGATGTTGAGAAAGCAACCTACGCAGCTTGCAAATACTTTAAAGATGCTTATAAAAAGTTTGGAAGTTGGACTTTAGTTGCTGCCTCTTATAATATGGGAATGGGAGGGGTGCAAAATAAAATTAATGAGCAAAAAGTAAATTCTTATTACGACTTATATCTGAATACCGAAACTCATAGATATGTAGCTAGAATTTTAGCATTTAAGTTAATGTTTGAAAATCCAAGTAAATTCGGTTACCATATTAAAAATAACGATTTGTACCCAGTACTTCCGTATAAAGAAATTGAAGTAACTAATAGTATTCCTGATTTGGTAGCTTTTGCTCAATTGCATAATATTTCTTATAAAACATTGAAACTTTGGAACCCTTGGTTACGTAAAAATTCTCTTACCAATACTAAAAGAAAAAGTTATAAAATTAGAATTCCCAATAGTGTGAATTACGAAAAAGAGCAATCTAAAATTAATATGTATTACGCTCAATAAATAAACTTACTTCAATAAAAAAAGCCGTCGATTTCGACGGCTTTGATTTTTTACAAATACTTACAGGCTATTACTATTAAGCCTATTATGAATACTAATATGGTAATCCTATTTATACCATGCATCATTTTAGTATATTCACTTTTAGGCTCTTTGTCTTTCTTAAAAAGAGTAAGTGGATTTAAGTAGTATAATATTTTTTTTAACATGATTAACCGATTACGATATTAATAATACGTTTAGGAACTATAATCATCTTTTTAATAGTTTTCCCTTCTTTCCAACGTTCAGTACGTTCATCTGCTAATACGGCTTCTTCAATTGCTTTAATATCCAAATCGGTAGGTAACTCTAATTGGAAACGAGTTTTACCATTAAACGATACTGGATAATTAAAATTAGCTTCGACAAGGAAACTTGGATTTAATTCTGGGAATTTAGCGTATGCTACACTTTCTTCATGACCTAATTTAGACCACAATTCTTCTGCAATATGTGGGGCAAAAGGTGAAATTAAGATAGCAAGAGGCTCTAATATTTCACGTTGATTTGCTTTTAATTCAGATAATTCATTCACGCATATCATAAATGAACTTACACATGTATTAAAGCTAAAACGCTCTATATCATCGTTTAATTTTTTAATTAAGGTATGAAGAGCTTTACGTTCTTTAGGCCCTGCCTCTGTTTCAACTACGTTGAAACCTTCTTTATTATGGTATAAATTCCATAATTTTTTCAAGAAACGATGAGTACCTTCTATACCATTTGTATTCCATGGTTTACTTTGTTCTACTGGCCCTAAGAACATTTCGTATAGACGTAAAGTATCTGCTCCAAAATCTTCTACAATTTGATCTGGATTTACCACATTGTATTTAGATTTCGACATCTTCTCGATTTCTACACCACAGATATAAAGGTCATTTTCAAGAATGAACTCTGCATTTGCATATTCTTCTCTCCAGTTTTTGAAAGCTTCTATGTCTAATACATCATTCTTAACAATGTTAACATCAACATGAAGGGCAGAGGTATCATACTGATCTTTTAAACCATGCGAAACAAATGTATTTGTACCAGTTATTCTATATACGAAATTACTTCTACCTTGAATCATACCTTGGTTAACAAGCTTTTTGAAAGGTTCGTTTACTGGAACTAAACCATAATCGAACAATACTTTATGCCAAAAACGGCTGTAAAGTAAGTGTCCTACCGCATGTTCAGTACCACCAACGTATAAGTCAACATCTTTCCAATATTTTAACGCATCTGTTGAGGCAAAAGCTTGATTGTTTTCGGGGTCCATATAACGTAAGAAATACCAAGAACTTCCCGCAAAACCAGGCATAGTATCCGTTTCTAACGGATATCCATCGTATTTCCAATCGTTTAATTTAGCGAGCGGACTTTCAGGACGACCAGTTGGCTTGAAATCGTCCATTTCTGGTAATAATAATGGTAATTCAGACTCTGGCATAGCCGTTGGAATTCCATTTTTATAATAAATAGGGAAAGGTTCTCCCCAGTATCGTTGGCGACTAAAATTCGCGTCGCGTAGGCGGAAATTTTCCTTTTTACAACCTATACCTTTATTTTCAATTTCGCTTACAGCCTTAGCTATTGCTTCTTTTACCGTTAATCCATTCAAGAATTCAGATTGAACTAAAATGCCTTCTTTCGCTTCGTAAGCTTCGGTTAATTCTAACGAATCTCCTTCTTTCTCAACTATAACACGTGGAGTAGGGAGACCAAATTGTTTTGCAAATCTGAAGTCGCGTGCATCGTGTGCAGGAACCGCCATAACGGCACCAGTTCCATATCCAGCTAACACATAATCTCCAATCCAAACAGGTACTTTAGCTCCTGTAAAAGGATGTATAGCATAAGAACCCGTAAATACTCCTGTTACATTTTTTACATCAGCCTGACGTTCTCTTTCGCTACGATTTTTTGCCCATTGAACGTATTTCTCAACTTCATCTTTTTGTTCAGGAGTGGTAAGCGTATTTACTAATTCACTTTCAGGAGCTAAAACCATAAAGCTAACTCCGAATATAGTATCAGGACGTGTAGTGAAGATTTCAAGTTTCCCGCCATTTTCAAGCTCGAAGAATACTGTGGCACCTACACTTTTACCAATCCAGTTACGTTGCATTTCTTTAAGAGAATCGCTCCATTCAAGACTGTCTAAATCGTTTAATAAGCGATCTGCGTATGCTGTAATTCTAAGGAACCATTGGCGCATTTGTTTACGCTCAACTGGGTGACCACCACGTTCGCTTAACCCATCTTTAACCTCATCGTTTGCTAAAACTGTACCTAAAGCTTCGCACCAGTTAACGTATGCATAGCTTTGATAAGCAAGACGGTATTTCATTAAAATATCGCTCTTTTCTTGCTCGCTCATTTGCTGCCATTCTTCAGCCGTAAAAGATGCATGCTCATCATGATAAGCTAAGATTTCAGAGCCATCGTTTTCAAAAATTGCAACAAGTTCGTCGATAGGGCGAGCTCTATTAATTTCGGTATCGTACCAACTATTGAATAGCTTTAAGAAAATCCATTGAGTCCATTTGTAATAATTAGGATCAGATGTATTAATTAAACGATCCCAATCGAAAGAGAAGCCTATATTTTTTAATTGAGCTATATATCGATCTGTATTTTCTTTAGTTGTAACGGCAGGATGTTTACCAGTACTTATAGCATATTGTTCAGCTGGTAACCCGAAGGCATCGAAGCCCATTGGGTGCAAGACGTTAAAGCCTCTTAAACGTTGAACCCGCGCCATAATATCGCTGGCTATATAACCTAGAGGGTGCCCAACATGTAACCCTGCCCCAGAAGGGTAAGGGAACATATCTAAAACATAATATTTAGGTTTGTCGGAACTACTATTTGCCTTAAAGGTTTTATTTTCATCCCAGTAGCTACGCCATTTATTTTCAATCGTTTTAAACGAGTATTCCATCTTCGTACAATTTGAGTTGCGAAGATAACACTTTTACTGCGTAAAAAGAGGGATTTTACCCCTTTTTATTGAAAAAATAGACAGAACTAAAGTAGGTTGACAGTAGTGAAATAATTAGTTTCTTTCACGGCTTCAGGATGCACTAATTTTTGAATTAATGCATCTGATTTTTCATTGGGAACTAATCCAATTTGTTGAAGTCTATTCAAAGTCGATTTTAAGATTTCAGTATCAACCCCTAACTTTTTATTCCATTCAACTTCGGCATACCAACGTACGGCATCGAAATGAGTTAAATTAAATTCAGCAGCAATGGTATTTACTAAATTACCAGAATTAATCATGGTTTGTGTTTGGGTATGGATACTTAAAAAGTATTGACGTAAATTTTCGTATCCAACTTGTTCTACAAAGTGGTTATGAACCACTATGCAGAAAGATGGCCATGGGGTAGGGACTTCACCAATTCTTTCGAATTCTCCGTTATGAACGTAAGGCATGGTAATGTATTTTTCCCAGAAGAATAAATCAGCCTCACCTTTAGCCAATGCTTCGCGTGCACCATTCAAGTCTTTAACGATTACAAATTCCTCCTCTTTAATATCGTAACCTAGTTGGTTAGCAAGCACTTTAGGTATTAAGTGAGAACCAGAAAGGTAACGACTAATCGCAATTTTCTTGCCTACTAAATTAGGATATGAAATACCAGCACCAGCTTTAGTATGTATGCCCCAGATAAGGGGAGAATCGACATAAAATTTTACGATTTGAGCTGGTGTACCGTTTAATATACCTGCAATTGCACCTTCGGTAAGTAGGGTTGCTATTTGCAACGAACCATCTTCAAATGCTCGTAACATAGCTCCTGTTCCACCAGGAAAGGCTTTCCATTCAGCCTTAATAGGAGATAGCGTATTATTATTAAGCCCGTAATAGATTGGTATATTAAAATGTTCTGGCACACCGCCAAATACTATAGTATCCGTCATATTTTCTATTAAAATGCAGTTACCTTAATTGCTGTTTTACCTTTAACTTCGGCAACTATGAATTTGTACCTTTTCGCTTTATAAGGAATAGAATACCATTTTTCTGCGTTGTTCTCACGCATAAAATTTGGTTTCATGGTCTTAATTAATTCGTCAAGTTTCGTGCCACTTTCTTGAAATACTTGAAAATATTCAGCACAACGTTTGAAAATTATATCCACTTCTTCTCCTTCTTTTTTTAGGAAAAAGTTTGCACAAAAACCAGGTTGTACTTCTGTCGTATACCCATTCTTTTCAAGTATTAAACGAATATTATCCTGACTAGTTAAATACATTTCAACTAAATTATCGGTAGTTAAAACAGCTTCTCTACCAGCCGGACATTTTTCGCATTTCCCGAATACCGGATTTTGTGCTTGTGTGATGGTGAAAAAAGAGGTTAGGCCTAGTGTAAAAAGCAACTTTTTCATATATTTAATCGAGATATTTACCAACTATTGGCATTCTTCGTCCATGTCCAAATGCCTTTATAGATATACGTAAAATAGGTGCAGTTTGTTTGCGTTTAAACTCAACTTTATTTACCATTCTAAGTATTCTTTTAACCAAACTTTCATCAAAACCCATGGCTATGATGTCGTTAGGTCCCTTTCTTTGTTCTATATACTGATATAAAATTTTATCGAGTATGTCGTAATCAGGCAAACTATCACTGTCTTTTTGTCCTGGTCTTAATTCGGCACTTGGAGCTTTTTGAATTGAATTTTTGGGAATTCGTTCTATATCTCTATTGATATAGTTCGATAATTCGTAAACTTCTGTCTTGTATACATCTCCCAGTACAGCTAAACCTCCATTCATATCTCCATACAAAGTACCATATCCAACTGCAGCTTCACTTTTGTTTGAAGTATTTAAAAGTATCCCATTAAACTTGTTACTATGTGCCATAAGAAGAGTACCTCTAATGCGCGATTGAAGATTTTCTTCCGCCACATTAAAAGGTAATCCTTTAAAAAGTGGTTCTAATGCTTTTTCAAAACTTTGAAAAATTGGTTCAATAGGAATAGTAGTATAAGACATTCCAAGATTGATGGCTAATTGTTCAGCATCGCTCACTGAATGGTCTGAACTAAATTTTGAAGGTAAAAGTATACCAGTGACATTTTCAGCACCCAAAGCATCTACAGCTAAAGTAGCCGTTAAAGCACTATCTATACCTCCACTTAATCCTAATAAGGCTTTTTTGAAGCCCATTTTTTGGAAATAATCTTTAATTCCGCATACTAAAGCTTGATAAATGCGTGCTACTTTTTCTTCTTTATAATTTGTAAGTGGACTCGGTAAATTATCTGTATCGATAACAATTAAATCTTCTTCAAAAGCTTTTCCTTTGGCAACAATTTCACCATTGGTATTAGAAACTAAACTATTTCCATCAAAAATAAGTTCGGTTTGGGCTCCCCAGTAATTTACATAAAATACAGGTAAATTTCCTTTTTTAGCCCAGTAAGAAACTACATTCTCTCGATTTTCTAAATGAGCATATGAAAAAGG
>DATCKI010000056.1:0-2830 GCA_036562365.1 Bacteroidia bacterium
GTTAAATTCCCTTATAATGGAACATATAACTTTACTTTCGAACATTTAATGCGTACAGAAAATAAAGTGTTACCTCATATTAGTAATATAGGGTTGCGAGTTGAAAAAGCAACCAACAATAAATAAAAGTATGGCTAAGAAAAGTTCTAAAAAATTTATTTGGTTATTGGCTTTTAGTCCCTTACTTGCTTTACTGCTTGGTTTAACCTTGGCAGGATTAGGAGTATTTGGAACACTTCCCAATTTTGATCAGTTAGAAAATCCTTCTTATAGTCATGCTACTATTATTTACTCTGCCGATGGTAAAGTTTTGGGTAAATACTATATTCAAAACAGAACTACGGTAGATTATGATGAAATATCTCCTAAGTTGATTGATGCTCTCGTTTCAACGGAAGATGCACGTTATTTTAATCATAGTGGTATCGATGCTAGAGCGCTTGCTCGTGCAATTGGTAAATTAGGAAAAGATGGAGGAGGTAGTACGATTACACAACAGCTGGCAAAAATCCTTTTCCATGGTCAAGATCAAAACAATGCAAAATTTGATCGAGGTCTTCAGAAATTAAAGGAATGGGTTATTGCTGCTAAACTTGAAAGAACATATACCAAGCAAGAAATAATTACCATGTACTTAAATGCAGCCGATTTTGGTCATGAAGTATTTGGTATTCAAACTGCATCTAAAGTTTTCTTTAATAAATCTCCTAAAGAATTAGACTATCACGAAGCCGCTACTTTAGTTGGAATGCTAAAAGCACCGAGTTATTATAGTCCAATTCGAAACGAAAAATCTAAAAAAAGATGTCTTTCTCGCCGAAATACGGTACTTGAACAAATGGTAAAGTATGGTAAAATCGATAATGAAACGGCTGAGAAATACAAGAAAATGGAATTAAGTAACGACGAAGGAAAGATGTATGAGCGTGTTCAACGCAACCAATATGGTATGGGCGAACAAGCTGCATATTTCCTTAGTGAACTTAAGAAAGACTTAAGTGCTTGGTGTAAAAACAATATTAATAAAGAAACTGGCAAGCCATACGATATTTATAGAGATGGTTTGAGAGTTTACACAACCATAGATAGTAAAATGCAGCAATATGCTGAAGATGCTGCGAAAGAGTGGATGTCGAATCTTCAAAATGAATTCTTCAAGTCTAAAAAGAAAAGCAAAAATGGTCCTTGGCCTAATAGTTTAAAAGCGGAAGAAGTTGAAAAGAAAGTAAGAGCTGATATGAAAAACAGCGATCGCTGGAGAAGTCATAAGGCCGCTGGATTATCGGATGCAGAAATTGAAGCTACATTCCGTGAACCAGTTGAAATGAAAGTGTTTAGCTGGAAGGGATATCGTGATACGGTTATGACACCGTGGGATAGTTTAATTTACTACAAATTCTTCTTACAATGTGGTATGATGAGTATGGAAACACATACTGGATATGTAAGAGCTTGGGTAGGAGGTATTGATTATAAATCGTTTAAATTCGACCATGTTAGAGCGGCTCAAAGACAGGTTGGTTCAACCTTTAAGCCATTTGTATATTCAATGGCTATGCAAGAGCATTTATCTCCTTGTACGCAAGTTCCGAATATTAAAGTTTGTATAGATAACTGGTGTCCAGATAACTCAGGGTCGTATAAAGAAGGACAAATGATTACTTTACAAGAGGGTTTAGCTCAGTCTATTAACTATATTTCTGCATATTTAATGAAACAATATGGGCCACATGCAGTATTGAAATTTGTGGAGAAATTAGGAATAGATGTTTCGGATATAGAAGCAGTTCCGGCTATATGCTTGGGAACACCAGATATATCTGTATACGAAATGGTGGGAGCGTTCAATACATTCTCGAATAAAGGTATATTCATCAAACCTCAGTTTTTATATAGAATAGAGGATAAAAATGGAAATTTATTACAAGAATTTTATCCAGAAAGGAATGAGGCATTAGACGAGGTAGCTGCTTGGTTAACTATACAGTTAATGAAAGGGGTAACTCAAGGTACGGGTGGACGTTTGCGTTCTCGCTATAAATTTAATTGGCCAGTTGCTGGAAAAACTGGTACTACACAAAACAACTCGGACGGGTGGTTTATTGGAACTACACCTGATATAACCACAGGAGTATGGGTTGGTGGTGAAGATCGTCAGATTCGTTTCTCTAGTACTGCGCAAGGACAAGGAGCGAACATGGCCTTACCAATTTGGGCATTGTATATGTTGAAAGTGTATAATGATCCAGTTTTAAATTATAGTAAAGGCGATTTTGAACGCCCTTCTAAAGAAATACACGTACAAACCGATTGTGGAGAATATAATCAAGAACTTAGGGAAAGTTATAACGACTACCCTGATTTCGATAATTAATAAAACATATAAAAAATTAACATCATGCCTATTAACAAAGTTGTAAAAAATGCAGCAGAAGCACTAAAAGATGTTCAAGACAATATGACGCTTTTAGTGGGTGGCTTTGGTCTATGTGGTATACCAGAGAACTGTATAAACGAATTGGTAAAAAAGAATGTAAAAGGGCTAACTTGTATTAGTAATAATGCCGGAGTTGATGATTTTGGACTTGGATTATTACTGCAAAAGAAGCAAGTTAAAAAGATGATTTCTTCTTATGTAGGTGAAAATGCAGAGTTCGAAAGGCAAATGTTAAGTGGTGAGTTAGAAGTAGAATTAATTCCACAAGGAACCTTAGCAACACGTTGTATGATGGCTGGTTATGGAATTCCTGCATTCTATACTCCAGCTGGATTTGGGACCGAAGTGGCTGTAGGAAAAGAAAGCAGAAAATTTACCTATAAAGGCCAAGAA
>DATCKI010000057.1:0-2628 GCA_036562365.1 Bacteroidia bacterium
TTGACCTTTATTAGGTACAAACCCTGCAATAGAAATAAGTGGTTGTAAATAGAGAATAAAGACGGCAATAATCGCCTTTAAAAGGTAATTTTTCATGGTCGCTAGGTTTTGTTAAGTTCAAAAAACAACAGTTTTACATTATATCATTTTGAATTACAGAAAATTTTAAAAGATAATAACTCTCAAAAAAGCATTGTTTAGAAGCTAATACAAATATTATTGCTAATTGAATAAAGAATACATTCAATTCTAGCAAAATAAAATTGCATGCTTATCTTTTCCATATCCTTAAAATTAAATGATATGAATAAAAGCAAACAACGCTTTACTATTGATTAAAACAATAGAAAGTGAGAATTAAAATTAAGTAAGATTTAATTTAAGAAGTAGATGTGTACATATTTCCCCAGATTTAATTATTAGTAGTTTCTTAGTGGAAAAGATATAGACTTTAATAATAAAAGTCAATAGAAATTTGTTAAAAAGGGAACTTGGATATCAACAAAATTCATAAAACACTAGCTAGCAATAACTTACCAAGGAAGTTAATATGAAAAAAAAGGTGGTCTAAGAAAGACCACCTTAAGAATATGGAATATAAACGCTTAAGCGCTTACTTTACCATTAGCTTTAGCAACTACTTCATCTTGTACGTTACGCGGAGCGATATCGTAGTGAGAGAATTCCATAGTTGAAGTTGCGCGACCAGAAGAAAGGGTACGTAATTGAGTTACGTAACCGAACATTTCGCTTAGAGGTACTTTAGCTTTAATAACTCGAGAACCAGAGCGGCTGTCCATACCTTCGATTAACCCGCGACGACGGTTAAGGTCACCAACGATGTCACCCATGTTTTCTTCAGGAGTAAGAACTTCAAGTTTCATGATAGGCTCAAGAAGAACTGGGTTACATTTAGGAAGTGCTTCACGGAAAGCCATTTTCGCACAAAGTTCGAAAGAAAGCGCATCCGAGTCAACCGCGTGGAATGAACCGTCTATTAAAGAAACTTTCAATGAAGTGATAGGGTATCCAGCAAGAACACCATTTTTCATAGCTTCAGTGAAACCTTTTTGAACTGAAGGGATAAATTCGCGAGGTACAGCACCACCTTTGATTTGGTCGATGAATTCAAGACCTTCTTTTTCTTTATCACCTGGTTCAATTTTAACAACGATATCAGCGAATTTACCACGACCACCAGATTGTTTTTTGTAAACTTCACGGTGTTCGATAGAACCACTGATAGACTCTTTGTAAGCAACTTGAGGAGCACCTTGATTAACTTCCACTTTAAACTCACGTTTTAAGCGGTCGACAATGATATCTAAGTGAAGCTCACCCATACCAGAGATAACGGTTTGTCCAGTTTCCTCGTCAGATTGAACGCGGAAGGTAGGATCTTCTTCAGCTAATTTAGCTAAAGCCATACCTAATTTATCAACGTCAGCTTGAGTTTTAGGCTCAATAGCTAAACCGATAACTGGTTCTGGGAAGTCCATAGACTCAAGAGTGATAGGTGCATTTTCGTCGCATAAAGTATCACCTGTTTTGATATCTTTGAAACCAACAACCGCACCGATATCACCCGCGGTGATAGATTCGATTTGGTTTTGTTTATTAGCGTGCATTTGGAAGATACGAGATATACGCTCTTTGTTACCAGAACGAGAGTTATAAACGTAAGAACCAGCATCTAATTTACCAGAATAAGCACGGATAAAGCAAAGACGACCAACGAATGGGTCAGTAGCGATTTTGAATGCAAGAGCTGCAAATGGCTCATCAACGCTAGGTTTACGAGAAACCTCTTCACCTGTATTTGGATTAGTACCAACGATAGCTTCTACATCAAGTGGAGAAGGTAATAAATGCATTACGTAATCCAACATAGTTTGTACTCCTTTGTTTTTGAAAGAAGAACCACAAACCATTGGAACGATAGCCATATCGATAGTAGCTTTACGAAGAGCAGTTAAGATTTCGTCTTCAGTAATTGAAGTAGGATCATCGAAATATTTAACCATTAAGTTCTCATCGTATTCAGCAACTGCTTCAAGTAATTTTTCTCTCCACATTTTAGCCTCTTCCATTAAATCATCTGGAATTGGAACCTCAGTGAAGGTCATACCTTTAGATTCCTCGTCCCATACGATACCACGGAAGTTAACTAAGTCAACAACTCCTTTAAAGTTATCTTCAGAACCAATTGGAATTTGTAAAGGAACTGCGTTAGAACCTAACATATCCTTAACTTGTTGAACAACTTTAAGGAAATCAGCACCTTGACGGTCCATTTTATTAACGAAACCGATACGAGCAACCTTATAGTTGTTCGCTAAGCGCCAGTTAGTTTCAGATTGAGGCTCAACACCATCAACTGCAGAGAATAAGAATACAAGACCATCTAAGATACGTAAAGAACGGTTTACCTCAACGGTAAAGTCAACGTGTCCTGGAGTATCGATGATATTCACATTGTATTTATTTCCACGGTAGTTCCAATAAACTGTAACAGCAGCAGAGGTAATAGTAATACCTCTTTCTTGTTCTTGAGCCATCCAGTCTGTAGTTGCAGACCCTTCGTGTGTTTCCCCTAATTTATGGTTTACACCCGAATAATATAGGATA
>DATCKI010000059.1:0-7147 GCA_036562365.1 Bacteroidia bacterium
CTATACCTTAATTGTAAGCAACGAATGTGGTTCTGATACAGCCAATATGTTTGTAAACGTAAATGGCCCAACTGCAAATTTCGATATAGATGGAGCCTTTAATACTCCAACTACCATTAATTACCTAAATACAAGTACCAATGGGGACACGTACCAATGGTTCTTAGCAAACGGAGAAACTTCAAATTCTGTTAGTCCTTCTCAATATTTCAATACAGGTGGCGATTACCAAATTACTTTAATAGTAACAGATGCAAACGGCTGTAAAGATTCTGTAACTAAACCTTTATTAATCTCCGAACCATATAACTTCTATTTACCAAATATTTTCACGCCAAATGGAGATAGCATCAACGATAAATTCTTTGTTGTTGCAACCGGAATAACCCGTTTTAGAATGGCAATTTTCAATCGTTGGGGTGAATTAATTTACGAATCGTTCGACATCTACGAAGGCTGGGACGGAAGCACCAAAACTGGTCAAGATGCTTCTGCTGGTGTTTATATCGTAATCGTAGATTACATTACGGCAGATGGTAAAGAAGAACGTCGCGATGGCCATGTAACCCTTATTAAATAATGGAGATTTCTCTTTTAAAACAAGAGACTTTATTACAACTTCGAAAAGATTTTGGAACCCTATGGGATGAAGTTGAAAACGAACCTTTAAATTTCGATTATCTATATACTAAAACTTTTAGTATACTCAAAAAAATCCAGCATACACAAGCATTTATGAGTCTGCTTTACAAAATTGATATACCAGAAGCCGACTATAAAGCAAGTATGCAAGCAATTAATTCATTAGAGGTATTAAGTGAACTAATTATCAAGAGGGAATTCCTAAAAGTTCTATTCAGAAAGAACTATCAAATTGATAATAAAGAGGAATTATTTAAACGCTTAAAGTCATAAAATCACATATTTCGGGTATAAAAGACTCTGAAAATTATTGTACTTTTGCATCGATTAGGAAACATTGTAAGTCTCACTAATTTAAATTTTATGGCATTACACAATACAAGAAGCGCGAAAGAATTGCGCGAAGAAATTCTGCGTTCGACAGAAATTAGAAAAACCATTTCATTTTACCGTTACTTTCAAATTGAAAACGTAAAAGAGTTTAGAGATAAGCTTTGGATTGGCTTTGAATCCTTAGGAGTTCTAGGGCGTGTTTACGTGGCTACCGAGGGTATAAATGCACAAATAAGCTTACCTGAAAAGAATTTAGACGCTTTCCGTGAGTTTCTCGAAAGCTTTGATGCACTTAAAAACTTACGTTTAAATATTGCCGTAGATGATGATGGAAAAAGCTTCTGGGTTTTAAAAATTAAAATCAGAGAAAAAATTGTAGCTGACGGCATTGAAGATCCTGACTTTGATGTTACTAAAACTGGAATTTATCTCGACCCTAAAGCATACAATGAACTAACTTCTAAAGAAGATACTATAGTGATTGATATGCGAAATCACTATGAATATGAAGTTGGCCATTTTGAAGGTGCTATTGAAATACCATCTGATACTTTCCGCGAACAATTACCAATGGCGGTTGATATGTTCAAAGATCATAAGGACAAACATGTAATTATGTATTGTACTGGTGGTATCCGATGCGAAAAAGCTAGTGCTTACTTCTTACATAAAGGTTTCAAAAACGTATATCACATAGAAGGTGGAATTATTAACTACGTTAATAAGGCTAAAGAACAAGGACTTCCTATAAAATTTAAAGGAAAAAATTTCGTTTTTGATGGACGTTTAGGAGAAAGAATTACAGATGATATAATTGCAAACTGTCATCAATGCGGAGAACCATGCGATACTCATATTAACTGCGCAAACGAAGGATGTCATTTATTATTCATTCAATGTGAAAAATGCGCTGAAAAGTATGAAAAATGCTGTAGCACTACTTGCCAAGAAATCATTCATTTACCTGAGGAAAAACAAAAAGAAATTCGTCGAGGTATCGACAGAGGAGCTATGATTTTCAATAAAAGTAAACAGCGTATAGAAGAATTAGCAAATATGTATAAAGGCTTAAGGCTTGATAATCAAAAAACTACCGCAAAGGTGTAAATTACTGGTTAATCTTTTGTTAACCAAATTAGGCTACATCAAATGATTATATATATTTGTAAGGCAAACAACAGAAAAAATTAATTATTGTATGAAAAAGATAGCTCTAATGTTAGGTTTTGTAGTTGCTGGTATCGCTGCATCTACAACTGATAGTTTCTCACAAGCAGTTATGGGTTCTAAAATGACCTATAAATCACTTGAAGTTAACTATGGTGATGTAGAATATGCTGGCAATGGCGAAAGAACTTGGAAATTCAAAAATGAAGGAACTCAACCATTAATGATTACTTCAGCAACTGGTTCTTGTGGTTGTACAGTTCCTGATTATCCAAAAGAAGCAATTCCTGCAGGTAAAGAAGGCGAAATCAAAATTAAATACGATACTAAACGTACTGGTCCTTTCTCTAAAACTGTAACAATTGTTACTAACGAACCAGAAGGATCAAATACTCACGTTATTACCGTAAAAGGTAACGTTAAACCTCAAGTTAGCGCTACCCCTACTCAAGACCAAAACGGAAAGCCAACTAACTAAGATATTTTTAAATAAGTGAATGAGCCTCTGATACTTCAGAGGCTTTTTTATTTATAGAAGGTTTAGAATCTAGCTTCTAGGTTTTTATTACCTTTGTACTTCATTTAAACAAATGTTTATGTCAAACATCTCAATTAAAGGACATCAAATGCCAGCATCACCAATCCGTAAATTGGTGCCTTATGCTGAAAATGCTAAGAAAAAAGGTATTAAAGTTTATCACCTTAATATTGGTCAACCCGACATTGAAAGCCCTAAAGAAGCTATCGATGCTATCCATAATTTTAAAGATACTTACGTAGAATATAGTCATTCCGCAGGTTTCGAATCTTACCGTGCCGGCCTAGCTGAAGCTTATAACGCTATCTCTATTCCCGTTACTAAAGACGAAATCATTATAACTACCGGCGGCTCTGAAGCTCTTTTATTCGGATTTATGTCTTGCCTTGAACCAGGTGATGAAATCATTGTTCCCGAACCTTTCTACGCTAATTATATCGCCTTCGCTATGACCGCAGGTGTGAACATTGTACCTGTTAGCTCTCATATCGAAAATGGTTTTGCTTTGCCTCCAGTTGCCGAGTTTGAAAAGAAAATAACCTCTAAAACTAAAGCTATCCTTATCTGTAATCCTGGAAACCCTACTGGGTATTTATATACTAAAGAAGAACTTCAAACTCTGTCTGAAATTGTTCTTAAACACAATCTTTGGATCTTCTCTGACGAAGTTTACAGAGAATTCTGCTACGATGGAGCTAAACATACCTCTATTATGGAATTCCCTGAATTAGCTCAACATGCCATTTTAGTTGATAGCGTGTCTAAACGTTATAGTCTTTGTGGTGTGCGTATCGGTTGCTTCGTTACTAAAAACAAAGAACTTTACAACACAGCTCTTAAATTTGCTCAGGCGCGCTTAAGTCCTCCTTCTCTTGGACAAATTGTTGGTGAAGCTGCCCTTAAAGCACCTAAATCATACTTCGACTCTGTAGTTGAAGAATATACTAAAAGAAGAAACTTTACTGTAGAAAGTTTAAATAAAATCGAAGGCGTTTTCTGTCCAAACCCTGGTGGTGCATTCTATGCTATGGTGCAATTACCAGTTGAAAATGCAGAAGATTTCTGTATTTGGATGCTTAGCGAATTCTCTTACAATAACCAAACCGTTATGATGGCTCCTGCTGCAGGATTTTACAGCACTCCTGGAATGGGTCTAAATCAAGTACGTATTGCTTATGTACTTAATATCGAAGATTTAAAAAACGCCATGTTATGTCTTGAGGAAGGTCTTAAAGCATATGCATTGGTTAAGAGTAAAGCAGTTACTGCTTAACATTATATTTCCTGTTTAGAACAAAAAAAGAGCGACCTAATCGTCGCTCTTTTTTATTGAAATAAATTTATATCTAATTCTGAAAATTTCTTCTTCCCTTTAATAAAATACTCCCAAACTACACTTCCCTTATATACGCCCTTTAGATTCCTTTCTTTTACTTGTTTTCGTGCCATTTTTCTCTTTCTTATAAAACTTGGCAAACCTCTGTAAAAATGTAAGTGCGCCTTCAATATCGCTACAAATTCCCCAAAATTACCACTCAATAAGCCCTTAATCGCTGCAACTCCATCTAAACTCATTCGTATAAATAACTTGGGGAGAAGTTCAGTACTAGGTAAATTCTTTACCATCATAAATAATCCATTACGAAAGTTTAAATAAGCTTTTTGTGGACTTCCATAACTTATTACACTTCCTCCTACATGGAAAACTGTTGAACTTGGAACACAATAAATTTTATGTCCAGCGTTTTTTAATCTCCAACAAAGGTCTATTTCTTCCATATGAGCAAAGAAATCTGGTTCTAATCCGCCAAACTCCTTAAATAACTCTGCTCTAATCATAAAGCATCCACCCGAAGCCCAAAAACATTCTATGGGTTCGTTGTACTGATCTTTATCTTCTTCCAATGTAAAGAACATTCTTCCTCTACAAAATGGATATCCTAAGCTATCGATAAATCCACCTGCCGCACCAGCATATTCAAACATGTGTTTCTCTTTCTGGTAGCGAATTTTAGGCTGAACTACTGCAATATCTGAATGTTCATTCATAAATGAGTGCAATGGTTGGAACCACGACTCACTCACTTCAAAATCAGCACTTAACAAAACAAGATATTGAGTGCTTAATTGCTTAATCCCTTCGGCATACCCACCCGTAAAACCTTTATTTACAGGCAACTGAATAATATGTACACTTGGAAAATTCGTTCTAACATAATCCGCAGTATCATCTGTACTGGCGTTATCAATTAAAATAACATCATATAATCCCTCACTCTCTTTAACCAAAAGCGGGAAAAACTGTTCATGATAACTTTTACCATTATAGCTGAGAACCACTACAGCTGTATCTGTCTGCGTCTTATACATTAGCTACAAAGGTATTCTTTTGTGTTAAAAAAGAGAATTGAGATTAAAATTTCCATCTTTTATGGCTCCACAAATAAGCGGAAGGCTCTTCGTGTATAGCTTTTTCGAGCGCATTTGCATATCGAGCCATAATTTCTTGTTCCGTTAATTTAGACGCATCGTCACAAATTAATTCCGCAGTATAACTAAATTGCCCGTTTTTAATTCGTTTCGAGCGCACAAAAACCAAGGCTAAATTCATTTTTTTAGCAATTCGGGCAGGACCTTCCCAAAATGCGGTATCTCTATTCAAAAACGGAACTCGCACAAAATGGTCGCGAGACGGAGATTGGTCGGCCAACATAACCGTTAAATTTGGCTTAGGGGCCTTAATCATATTTCGTATAGTATCCTTCGAAGGAGTTAACCACCCACTTTTTCTTCCAGGCAATCTATAACGTAATTCATATAATACCTCATTAAAGATTTTATTATTTAGAGGCTGAAAAATAACTAGATTGAAATATCTATAATCGCAACAAATATGTACTCCTGGCCATTCCCAATTTCCATAATGACCTTCTAAAAAAAGTACACTCTTACCCGCTTCAAATAATTCTGTAAATAATTCTGGATTCTCGCAAGTAATTCTTTGTTGGAAATTTTTCCTCGAAATACCTCCCAATTTTACAGATTCCACAAGGGTTTTACTAAATCCTTTATAGAAATGAGAGCGAGTTTTTTTGATTTTTTCTTCAGACCAAGCTGGGAATGATCCTTTAATATTATCGAAGATAACTTGTTTTCGGTATTTGAAAACATGTTCTAATAAAAATGCCATAAATGCTGCAACTCCATACCAGAACCAAAAAGGCAAAGAGGCAACTGCCACAAAAAAGGAATAGACAATTTTGACAGCAAATTTATTTTTCATCAATTTTAATTATCGCAAAAAGGGCATAATTAACTATATCGAAGATATTAGAATCTATACCTTCAGATATTTGAGTAACGCCTTTATTATCTTCAATTTGTTGAATCCTAGCCAATTTTACTAAAATCAAGTCTGTGAAAGATGAAATACGCATATCCCTCCAAGCTTCACCGTAATCATGATTCTTTTTAATCATAAGACTACGAATTTCATTTGCGTATTTATTATAAAGTTCTTCTGCTTTTTCGTTAGAAATATCAGGACTAGATGCAAATCCTAATTCTTGTTGAATAAGGGCCATAATTCCATAATTCACAATACCTAACCATTCTCCACGGATGCCCTCTCCCACTTTACTTTCCACACCTTCTTCTAAAGTGCGAATTCGATTTGCTTTGATAAAAATTTGATCGGCAAGACTTATAACACGAAATATGCGCCAAGATGGACCATAATCAGAAAGTTTCTTTAAGAAAATCTCTTTACATTCTGCCATTGCAGCGTCATATTGCTTAAGCGTCTTATCCATTTTCGAACAAATCTTTCCAACAAAAAAACAATAAAAAGCCCGATTGAACAAATAGAATTTAGCTAATTAAAGTAAATATTAGCTTGAGAGCACGTATCTTTGTAAAATGAATAATCTAGAAAATAACCAATTTTCTGTACCTAAAGTTATGGGTATTTTAAACTTAAACGCCGACAGTTTTTACGAAGGCAATAGGGTTTTAAATACCGATAAATTCAAAACTATGGTGCAAGAAATGGTTGAACAAAATGCACAAATTCTAGATTTAGGGGCTATGTCGTCGCGCCCTGGCTCTTTTCAAATTCCTGCTCAAAAAGAAATAGACCGCCTAATTCCAGCCATTGAATGGATAAAAAACAACTTCCCTCATATTGAAATATCTGTAGATACCTTTAGAGCTGAAGTTTGTAAAGTTGTGTTAGAGGCTGGGGTAGACATTATAAATGATATTTCAGGTGCAAGCTGGGAACCCGAATTACTTAGTCTTGTTGCCAAACATAATGCAAAAGTCATTCTTATGCATTTAATTGGAGACTTCGAAAACATGCACAATTCCTTTGAGTTTGGGGATATTATTGAAATAGTAAAGAAAGATTTAAACGAGAAAATTCAAAAAGCTGAAGAGCTTGGGGTGAAAAATATTATAATAGATCCA
>DATCKI010000060.1:0-1939 GCA_036562365.1 Bacteroidia bacterium
TGAAGAGCTTCACCCACAGCTTGGTCAACTGCACCGGCAACTTCATTATTACCAAGTTTAGTTTTGGTTTGACCTTCGAATTGAGGTTCTTTAACTTTAACCGAAATAATAGCAGTTAAACCTTCACGGAAGTCGTCACCACTAATTTCAAACTTAATTTTATCAAGCATACCCGACTTATCAGCATACGCCTTTAAAGTACGAGTAAGTGCACGACGAAAACCGGCTAAGTGGGTACCACCTTCGTGCGTATTAATATTGTTAACGTAAGAGTGAATATTCTCAGAATACGTAGTATTATAAGTCATTGCAACTTCTACTGGAATCTCAGCCTTTTCAGTCTCTAAATAAATTGGAGTAGAAATTAAGGCCTCACGAGTAGAGTCAAGATATTTAACGAATTCCATTAAACCACCTTCGCTATAGAAAACTTCGCTACGGATATTACCTTCTTCGTCTTTTTCACGTTCATCGCGTAATTCGATACGAATACCTTTGTTAAGGTAAGCTAATTCGCGTAAGCGAGCTGCTAGGATTTCGTAAGAATAAACGGTAGAAGTGAAAATAGTAGCATCAGGTTGGAAAGTAACGGTAGTACCGCGTTTATCAGTCGGACCTAATTCTTTAACATCGTAAAGAGGTTTACCTATATTATATTCTTGACGATAGTGTTTATTATTACGATAAACATCAACTTGAAGGTGTGTACTTAATGCATTCACACAGGATACCCCTACCCCGTGTAAACCACCTGATACCTTATAAGAATCCTTATCGAATTTACCACCGGCGTGTAATACAGTTAATACAACCTCAAGAGCAGATTTTTTCTCTTTCGGGTGCATTTCTGTAGGGATACCACGACCATCATCTTCAACGCGGATAGCATCACCTTCTAATATAGATACAGTAATATTTTTACAGTGACCTGCTAAAGCTTCATCAATAGAGTTATCTACAACCTCATATACTAAGTGATGCAAACCTTTAGGACCGATATCACCAATATACATGGCTGGACGCTTACGTACAGCTTCTAAACCTTCTAAAACCTGAATATTATCGGCAGAATAATTTGCATTCTGACCTGCCTTCATTTGTTCTTCGCTCATGAGCTATTTAATTTAACATGCAAAAGTACAAATTTTACACCGGATTTCCATACCTAAAAACAAGTAAGAAGCATGGGTTATTAACAAAAATGCGCTCTTTTTTAACTATTGACATTCCGCTAATTTTCCGTTACCTTTGCTACGTTTTTTAAAATTTACGTATGATAGCATTTAAAATCTTTGGAGCAGAACCCCTAACCTGGGATACCTTACAAGGTATCGATGGTGCATCACCTCAACTTATCCTTTGGGCTGTGCCTGTAATGCTTTTCTTCACTGCTATTGAATATTATATCAATAAAAAAGAAAATGACGACCACTATAATAATACCGAACTCTTCGGCTCTATATTTGTTGGTCTTGGAAACTTAGCAAGTAACTTAATTACTCGCTTCTTGTTATTTGCAATGGTTTGGGTGGTTTACAACCTAATTCCTTGGAGACAAGAATTCGTATGGTGGATGTTCTTCCCTTGCTATATCATTCTTGATTTCTGTAGCTATTGGGCGCATAGAATTTCGCATGAACAACGCTTCTGGTGGTGTACACATATTACTCACCACAGCGGAAATCACTATAATTTAGCCGTTTCATTCCGTTTATCTTGGATTCAACAGCTAAAAATCATTTTCTTCTTACCAGTTATCCTTTCTGGATTTCACCCTTTAATTTTCTTCGTTGCAAATCAAGTAGCTGTATTATTCCAATTCTGGGTACATAGCGAATACGTTCCTCGTTTGCACCCAATTATTGAATACATCTTTGCTACTCCAAGTAACCACAAAGTTCATCATGGTTCTCA
This sequence comes from Bacteroidia bacterium, assembly GCA_036562365.1. Lineage (GTDB taxonomy): Bacteria > Bacteroidota > Bacteroidia > CAIKAF01 > CAIKAF01 > JACVCJ01. The sequence continues at coordinate 1,915 of DATCKI010000060.1, forward strand.
AGAAAAATATTTAGACGTAAACTAT
>DATCKI010000062.1:0-2022 GCA_036562365.1 Bacteroidia bacterium
AATCCTAACCGTACCAATTTCATTTATAGCGCTAGGACTAGCATTTTGGAAAAGAAGTTTAATATTAGGTTTATTGGTTGTGGTATTAATGGCAACTGGCAAAATAATTTGGAGCATTTTAAATGCTGGAAGTTCAGGCCAATCTATAATCATTCCAGCTGCTTTAGGCCTTTTTATTTGCCTCGGATTGATTTATTTTGGATTTAGACGATTAGAAAAACAGAAAATAAATCGAATTAGATATATTTCTTTATCTTCAAATCAACAATATCACCCAAATTACCAACTAAGTAAAATGAGAAAACTCCTAGCCTTTTTTCTATTCTTTATTAATTTCTCAGGATTTTCTCAAATCAATACTTTGTTTGTAAAACCTATTCTTACAGATCCAAATTATACGGCTGTGCAAGACAGTCATATGGTCATCCGTAATTCTAGCACCCAACTTAACAAACTTTTCTTGTTTTTAGGTGGTACTAATAGTAGCACTCAATCTTACCAAGCCATTTGCACATACGCCGCGCAATTAGGTTACGATGTAATTAATCTTTCCTATATTAATTCTATTGCTGCTGCAAGCCTTGCCAATAATTCAGATAGTCTTGTTTTTTATAAATACCGACAAGAAGTTTGTTATGGAACGCCTATTAGTCCCGACGTTTCTGTTGATTCACTTAATAGCATTTTTACTAGAACTCTTAAACTAATACAATATTTACATGCAACTTACCCTAGTCAAAATTGGAATCAATATTTAATTAATTCGACCACGATTAATTGGAGTAAAGTTGCTGTTGGTGGACATTCGCAAGGTGGAGGCCATGCTTGTTATCTTGCAAAAAGTCATGATGTAGATAGAGTTTTAATGTTTTCAAGTCCGAACGATTATAGCAATTATTACAACCATGCTGCAAATTGGCTAAGAACAGCCGGAAGTACTTCAATTAATAAACATTTTGCTTATTTAAGTGTATTAGACGAAGTGGTAAGCTTCGATAAACAATTACACAATTTACAAGGTTTAGGACTCTACCCTTTTTACGACACCACTTTTACAGATAATTTGAATCCACCATATAATTACTCGCATTGCTTATATACGAAACAAACGCCAGGATTAGCCATACTTTACCATAATTCAACTGTAAAACAAAGTAGTATAAACCAATCAGTTTGGAATTATATGCTAACAAGCGAAACGAGTACAGGCATAGAAAACAATATTACTCAAAACAGAATCAGCATTTATCCCAATCCCGCATCATCTAGTATTTACATACAAAGTCAAGAAATATTAATTGATAAAATATACTACGTATATACATCAACTGGGCAATTATTAATGAGTGGACGAATTTCAAATTCAAATAGTATAGATATATCAGAATTAAAAGCTGGGCTATATTTTATAAAACTAGATGGTAGGATTGGAAAGCTAATTAAGCAATAATCATATGTCGAATGGTAAAGTAGTTTGGATCACCGGAGCTTCATCGGGTATAGGTAAAGAAATGGCCAAAGAATGGGCACGTTTAGGATATACAGTGGTATTATCGACGCGCAGAGAAGAGCTACTAAATCAAATTGCCCAAGAAATTCACGAAACGTTTTCGGGCTTTGCGTTCGGGCTGGTTTAGCTTCGCTGATTTTCAATTCGGAGCACAAAGTTTCAATTTATTACTAAAGTCCATTAGAAGCACAAACCTCTAAGTTTCCACGTCAGCCCGCCTGACGCAAAACCCGTGTTGGCGGTTCGTGCTTCTTTTTTATTGTGTAGCATACTCATGTCGTCAAAATTACTGAATTTTACTTAAAAGTGAAATATTGTGTAAAATATTTGCTTTTGTCAGTTATTAGTTCATACATTTGCGGTCTGATTTCACTTAGAAGTGAAACATTTTTCAACAACATGCGTTAATAATAAAACCCTGAATAAGCAAAGTGAACTACGAAATTGTCGAAATGGAACCATACAGCGGCAGCGAGGCAAAGGTTTACTCTATTATTCCAGAGGGTGAAGAA
>DATCKI010000068.1:0-9033 GCA_036562365.1 Bacteroidia bacterium
TATCCGTCCCATTGGTCTCCATTTACACCAATACCAGCAACTGTAAGTGGAGCCATCATAACTTGTTGGCCTATAATTTTCCATTGTGCTTGGGTAAAGAGTAATTGATCGCTTAACCATTGATATTGATCGGCTCCTAAAATGGTTCTATTCGGATTATTCACCGTACTTCCCGTAGTTCCACTTTGAGCTTCACGACCGTGTAAACGGGTATCAAGCATAATTAAATCCATTAGTGGACCAAACTGAATTTTACGGTAGATTAATGAATTATCTCCAGGAATTACAGGTCTGATCGGACTCCATTCCATGTAGGCTTGTTGAGAAGCTTGTTTACGGTCTATCCAAAGACCTTCACCAGAGTTATGGTTTCCAGCACCATCTTTGTAACTATTGTTAGCAGATTCGTGGTCGTCCCATACCATGATAAATGGATATTGTTGGTGAAGACGGATTAAGTCATCATCTAATTTATAACAGCTATAACGAGTTCTATAATCATTAAGTGTAATGATTTCTGTAGCTGGTTCGAACTTACGACCCGCAGTGCTGTTATAAGAATATCCAGTATGTTCGTATTCGTATATATAATCACCTAAGTGGATAATAGCATCTATATCGTTTCTTTCTGTAAGAACTTTATAAACGTTAAAGTATCCTGCTTCGTAATTAGCACAAGAAACAACACCAAAGCGTAAGCTATCTTGCATAGCAAGAGGAGCAGTTTTAGTACGTCCACGAATAGAGTTTAATGAATCGTATGTAAACTCGTAATAGTAGTATTTATTAGGAAGAAGTCCGCTAACATCTACTTTTACGGTATAATCTTTATTGATATCCGTTACATAGGTACCAGATTGCACAATATTGGTCATACCAGTATCGGTAGCCATTCTCCATTCAACAGTTGCAGGTCCAACGAAAGTGCTATCTGGGGTAACTCGTGTCCAAATAATTACCTTATTAGGAGTTGGATCTCCAGAAGCGACTCCATGATAAAATGGTTTAAGTGCAGGATTAAAATTTAGCGCACGGGTGTTTTGCGCTAAGCTTTGAAATACACTACTTATAATAAATAAGCATGCTAATAGTGTGGTGCGCATCTTTTAGTATTTTATTAATTTTTGAGAGCTACGACCTTTAGCATTTTGAATAACTAAGATATAAGATCCTGTAGCAAAGGTATGAATTGGAAGTTGAATTGTATTTGCACCGTTTGCTTCAATACTATGAGAGTAAATTAATCTGCCAGAGTTATCGTAAATTGTAAGGTTACTTTCTTTTTCGAATGCCCCAGTTAATAATTTGATATAAGCGTAATCGCTTGCAGGGTTAGGGAAAACAACAAATTTGTTTTCATCCAATATATTTTCAACAGAGGTATTATCTACGAAGCAGATGTCTTGATCTGCGAAGTAAGAACCAATTTCGGCATTAGTACCACCATTAACATTGACAACAGGAGCAAGAATATTTTCAGCGCAGTCGGTAGTAAAGATTTTAATACGGCCACCTGAACCAGAGCCACCAGCAAGGCCATCGTTACCAGCACCAGTTGTTACAGTTTGAGAGCTACAGAAAATATTACCACCATAGTTGTCAGTAATTCCATTCCCTTTAGCGCCACCGTTGCCACCGTTACCGCCATTTGCGTTTAAATTACCAGTGATAGCAGAGTACATAGGAGCTTTAATTAAGATACCGCCACCAGAACCGGCGCCAGAGCCAGCACCACCACCGGCACCAGCAGAGAAAGTTTTTTCTCCAATATCGTTACAACCATCGCTACAGCAGTCGCCTGTTTTATCCCCATTAGCACCTTTACCACCAGCTAATCCATTTTCTCCAGCGGCAGAAAGGGTACCAGTAATAATTAAAGTATCAGTTCCGATTAAGGTAATTGCACCTCCACCGTTACCACCTCTATTACCGTTTTCGCCAGGGTAGAAAGAGCGGCCCCCGCCACCTGCACCAGCGCCACCAGAACCTAGGTCTATATCTTGTCCGTTAGGTGTACCATAAGTTTGTCCAGCACTTCCACCTAATCCGCCATTACCAGCGATTACAGCGTAAGAGCTTTGAATAGAAACATTGTTCCCACTATGGGTTCCACTTCCGTTACCACCTTTACCACCATCGGTACCAAGGCCACCATAAGAAGCGCCACCGCCACCGCCGGCACCACCTGAGCCTCCAACCATACCGTAGTCGTCGCTTGTGTTACCACATTTTTGCTTAGGACCAGAACCTACGCTTCCATTTAATCCTGCTAAACCAGCACCAGGGCCTTCACCAGCGGTGCCGGCTAAACCTCCAGTTACGGTAATTTGACCTGCATTATCTTTGTTATGACATCCAGTTAAGGCACTTTGATCTCCAGTTACAGAGTTAACGGTAGTAGCACCTTGACCAGGATTTCCACCAGGATAACCAGCATAATCGGCATTGATGTTTCCTTGTACATCAATTTTTGCAGCTTCAACATGAATTTGACCACATCCATTGGTTGAATATGACTCTACAAATACTGTAGCTCCTGCATCTACTCGGAAGGTTCCGCTTACGATGTAGGTTCCACTCATTATGATGTCTGAACTTACAATTAAATCTCCATTAATTTGGGTTGTGTCGCACTGACCCATTACAGCTAGACTTCCTAGAAATAGTCCGCTCGATAATAGTAGGTGTTTTTTCATAGATTACGGTGTAATAATAATTTTAGTGTTTATAAAGTCTTTTTGGTGTTTTATACGCAAGATATAACTTCCTGCTTTGATATTCAACTCATTTAGTCGAATTATTATATCCCCATTTCCAGTTTTTTCTGATGAAATGCTAATTTCACTTCCAAAAGAATTAAATAATTGTACCTGCTCTACTGTAATATCTTGATTCAATTTTACAGTTAATGTTCCAAATCCATTCCATGGATTAGGATATGATTGAATGCCGTTTTCTTGGTCTATAAATAATTCACTTAAAACTGGTCCACAATCATCTGTTAAAGAAGCGTTTTGTTGAATTACATTCACTATAAATGTATCTCTGATACATCCTAATGGATCGCGACCATAGATAGTTGTGCTAATGGGTGGTTGAATTATTAATTTATCTCCATTGGTATTCCCTCCTGGGTAGAAACTATAATTCCCTCCTGGATATGACGGGGAAATTTCTAATTCCTCGCCCTGACAAATTGTAAATTCTTTCTTATTTGCAGCGTCTTTAATGATGGTGAATTGGTCGAAAATAACTCCAGTTGAGGTTATGAATTTTGCATCTAATCTGTTTTTGGTTACGGAAATATGCATAGACCCAAAATGGTCAACGGTTGATTTATGCATGATAGGATGAGGCCATCCGCTGCTTGTTCCACTCGTTTTTCCTGATACACCGCATACCGCATAAACAGTACCTTTACTTTTTTGATTTAATTTTGCTTTTTTGTGATAAGGACATTCATTTGGGAAATTTCCACTTTGCGCTTGCAATATCATGCTATTTTGAAGTGAATTCGATTTTCCATAATGTCCGTTTATTAGGTAAGATCTTTCGTAACTATGACTATGTCCACAAAGTACTAAATCAACTCCATATCTTTCTAAGATTGGAATAATTTGTTCGCGCATTTCTGGTAGTTCGAAGTCGATGAATGGGAATGGGTTATCACTATTATGAGACCCCATAGTATAAGGCGCATGGTGGAAAAATACAATTGTGAATTTAGCAGTATTTTGAGCTAAATCCATCTTTAGCCAATTGGCTTGTGCACCAGTAGAGTCGCGAGATGAATCGTGAGAATCTAAAGAGATAAAATGTACATCACCTACGGTGAAAGAATAATATGCTTCGGTTCCACTTGGATATCCACCTGCTTCTCCAGCAACTGGTGGTGCAAAAATATCGTAGTAAGGTCCAGTTTGCGTAGCTGCATCAGCACCTGAATAGTAGTCGTGATTTCCCGGGCAAGGCCAAAGCGTTTTATTAGAAATTATTTCTTCGTACATGTTTTGGAAAAGGGCATCTTGGTATTGGCCATCAGTTCCAAAATCATAGGCATTATCGCCAAGAAGTATGATACCGTTGATTTCGGGTTTGCCTACCATATAGCTTTTAAAGGCATCGCGAACGGCACGTTGATTATTATTACCAGTTCCGCAATCGCCTAAAACCCAAAAACTCACCGTTTCGTCGCTACCTATACTTGGATTAGTTTTGAAATACAAATTTGGACCTGTTTGTAAGGTATTTTGATCGGAGCCAATATTGTAAAAATATTTAGTATTTGGTTGAAGACCAGTGATTAACACCTCGTGGTCGGTTCTATTTCCTGCAACTAAAACTTGTTGAGTGAGATTAACAGAACTTATACCGTATTGAACTCGAGAGGGAACCGCAATATTAGTTCTCCATTTTATGACTACCGAATTGCTAGTCATACGTTGTAAGTACGGACCTCTAGTCACAAGTGTTTGTGCTAGAGAGTTATTCATTAAGCTGTTTAATAGAATAAAGGTTAGGGTAAATGCTAGTGTGAAAAACCGTGTTTGCATTAGTACAAAAATACAATTTTGCACTAAATAGTCAACGTCCTAATAAATAGTTCTCTAATTATTTTATTGAACAGAAATTTATGGTCGGGAATTGTAGGCTTCAAGGGCTTTTCGAACGCTTCCGTGTGTTTTTAAAAGAGTGGCAGCTTCTTCTTTTGATACAGGGATTGCATCGCAAATCATAAGTATACCCCGTTCAATTAGTTTATTATTGGTAGGTGTCATATCTACCATTTTATTTCCTTTTACTCTACCGTTTTTAATCATGGCAGCGGTAGAAATCATATTAAGGACTAATTTTTGAGCTGTTCCAGATTTCATTCTGGTGCTACCAGTTACGAATTCTGGGCCAGTAATTACGATAACTGGGTAATCGGAATATTTGGCAATTGGAGCGCTTGCATTAGAGCTAATGCAAGCTGTTTTTAAGCCATTTTCTTTAGCACATTTTAAACCGTGTAAAACATATGGAGTAGAACCTGAGGCTGCAATACCAATTACTAAATCTCCGGCCTGGGCACCATGATTTTGAAGGTCTAACCAAGCTTGAGTGGTGCTATCTTCGGCAAATTCAACGGCTTTTCGAATGGCAGAGTCGCCCCCGGCAATAATTCCAATTACAATACCATGTTCCAAACCATAGGTAGGAGGTAATTCACTTGCATCAACTATGCCTAAACGGCCACTAGTACCTGCTCCTATATAAAAAACCTTATGTCCTGCAGCTATAGTATCTGCATAGACTTGTGCAAGTTTTTCAATTTGAGGAATTGCCTCTTCAACAGCAAAAGCAACTTTTTTATCTTCGGCATTTATACCGCTAATAAGCTCTAAAACACTAAGGTTTTCGAGGTTATTATAGTGGCTGTCAGACTCCGTGATTCTCATTACTTAGAATTTGGCTTCGTTTTATTTTTAGGTATCCAAGATTCTAAAGGTAATGGATTTTTCGCTTTTTTATTAGTCAAGGCTATTTTTGCTACTTCTTCCATTCTGCTTACATAGTGGAAGGTTAAGCCTTCCAAGTATTCTTGTTCAATTTCCAAAACATCTTTTTGGTTTTTATGGCACAAGATTATGTCAGTAATTCCACCTCTTTTTGCGGCAAGAATTTTTTCTTTAATACCGCCAACAGGAAGTACTTCGCCACGTAAAGTAATTTCGCCAGTCATGGCTAATTTATCTTTTACTAAGCGCTGTGTAAATGCAGAAGCAATACTAGTAAACATGGTTATTCCAGCAGAAGGGCCATCTTTAGGTGTAGCTCCTTCTGGGACGTGTATATGAATGTTAGTATGTTCGAATAAAGCGTATGGAATTCCGAAATCTTTAGATTTACTTTTAAAGTATTCAAAGGCCAGAAGTGCGCTTTCTTTCATTACATTTCCTAGACTTCCGGTTAAGGTTAATTTCCCTCTACCTTTGGTAATAAGGCTTTCGATGTAAAGAATATCGCCACCTACAGGAGTCCAACCTAAACCAGCAACAACACCAGCGAATTCGTTTCCAATATATTTTTCGCGGCCATAAGGTGGTCCTAAAATTTCTTCAATTAATTTTGTGCTAATTGAAGTTGGGATAGGTTCTCCTGATGCTTTTTTAACAGCAATATATCGAGCAACGGCACCTATTTTACGTTCTAAGTTACGAACTCCACTTTCGCGAGTATAATTATCGATTATATAAGCTACATTTTTCTTATTCAGTTTAAGGTCTGATTTAGAAATTCCATTTTCTGCAGCTTGTTTTTTGGCTAAGTGTCGTAAAGCAATTTCCACTTTTTCTTCTAAGCTATATCCTGATAATTGAATAACTTCCATACGATCTAGAAGGGCAGATTGTATAGAGTTAAGCGAGTTTGCGGTAGCAATGAAGAATACCTTGCTTAAATCGTAATCTAAATCTAGGTAATTATCGTGGAAGGTAGTATTTTGTTCAGGATCTAGAACTTCTAAAAGTGCAGAAGAAGGGTCTCCATTTAAGGAACTACTAATTTTATCGAGCTCATCTAAAATGAAAACGGGATTAGAACTTTTTACTTTTTTGATATTATGAATAATACGTCCGGGCATAGCACCTATATAGGTTTTTCTATGTCCACGTATTTCACTTTCGTCTTTTAATCCACCCAGAGCTACGCGTACGTATTTACGTCCTAGAGCTTCAGCAACAGATTTTCCAAGGCTTGTTTTACCAACCCCAGGAGGCCCAACTAAGCATAAGATAGGCGAACGCATGTCACCTTTTAATTTAAGAACGGCTAAGTGTTCAATGATACGTTTTTTAACCTTGTCCATGCCAAAATGGTCACGGTCTAAAATTTCTTTAGCACGTTTTAAATCGAAGATATCTTCGGTGTATTCGTTCCAAGGAAGATCTAGTAAGAGTTCAACATAATTCATGCTAACTCCATAGTCAGGAGAGGCAGGGTTAGTACGTTCAAGTTTCGCAATTTCTTTATTGAAAACATCAGCTACTTCAGCACTCCATTTTTTAGATTCAGCACGTGTTTTAAGGTTTTCAATTTCTTTGGTGCTACCTTCACCAAGTTCTTCTTGGATTTGACGTAATTGTTGATGTAAGAAATAATCGCGTTGTTGTTTATCAATATCCGTTTTTACTTTATTTCGGATTTGATTTTTAAGTTCAAGGATAGATAATTCTTTCGATAATAATTCAAGAACTTTTAATGCTCTTTCTTTAACACTATTAAATTCTAATAATTGTTGTTTTTCGAAGATAGAAGCATTGATATTACTGCAAATAAAGTGCAGAAGGAAAGAAGGACTATCAATATTTTTAATAGCGAAAGTAGCTTCGGTAGGAATTTCTGGAGATTGTTCAATAATTTGAATAGCCAGATCCTTCACATTACTCATAATGGCATTGAATTCATCATCTTTTTCTGAAGGTTTTTTATCAGAAATGATGGAATAAGTAGCCTTAAAGTAAGGGGTATTAGTGACTTCGTCGACTAATCCAATTTTTCTTCTTCCTTGAAGGATACAGGTTGTAGTACCATCAGGCATTTTAAGCATTTTCAAGATTTGCGCAACGGTACCAATTTTATGTAGATCTTTAAAATCAGGATCTTCAATTTGTACATCTTTTTGCGTAGCAACTCCAATAAGTTTATTTCCTTTATTGGCATCTTGAATAAGTTTAATGCTTTTATCGCGTCCAACTGTAATTGGAATAACTACACCTGGATATAAAACAGTGTTGCGTAATGGTAAAATAGGAAGTTCATTAGGGATGCTAGTTTCATCAAAAACTTCATCACCTTCATTTGTAAGAAGTGGAATTAATTCAGAATCGTCCTCCTGTCTATCTCCAAGTGTCAATTTGTCAAATATTTCAAATTTCATAGTAATCTAAACGAATAAATTGCGACATTTTGTCGGTTTTTGAAGCTAAAATTCTAAAAAAATAGAAAGAAGCCTCTATACAATAACAATGCCATGCCACAGAAAAATTCGGTCGAAAATAAGAGTAAATTTCTTATGATTTTTTTGAATTGGATTTACTCTTATATTTGTTGTATATGCGTTACAGTTTAATTGCCCCTACGTTTTCTCGTCCAGACGAGGTTTACGAGTTTCTCGAAAGTCTGACACACCAGCAATATTCTGACTTTGAAGTTATCATTGCTGACGGGAGTCCACACGACGATGTAAAACCTGTGGTTAACCCATTTGTGGGTAAATTAAATTTAATATATATCTACGAAAAATATTTGCCAGTTAGCGATGCTAGAAACCGTGCAGCTGAAGTTGCAAACGGAGATTGGCTTATATTTTTGGATAGCGATTGCATTATTCCTGAATATTATTTGCAACGTGTCGATAAATTTATTGAACTGAATAAAGTAGAGCTTTTCGGTGGCCCAGATAAAGCACATGAAAGTTTTACTCCAACACAAAAGGCTATAAGTTACGCCATGACTTCCATTCTAACTACAGGCGGAATTCGTGGTAAAGAAAAACATGTTGGTGTATTCCATCCTCGTGGATTCAATATGGGCATTAAAAAACAAGCCTTCCTTGAAGTAAATGGATATGCCACCGATTTTAGATGCGGAGAAGATATTGAATTAAGCATGCGGCTTTTAGAAAAAGGCAAAAAAAGTGCCTTAATTCCAGAAGCTTTTGTTTATCATAAAAGAAGAACCGATTTCTTGAAATTCTTTAAGCAAGTATTCCGTTTTGGTGCTGCTAGAATTAATATCTGGCAACGCCATCCAAAAGAACTTAAAATTACTCACTTATTCCCAACAGTTTTTATGTTGTTTGTTTTAAGTGTTCCATTTCAATTTTTTATATCTGAAAATTTATTTTATTTCTCAAGTTTAATCTTGTTTTTATACAGCATAGCCAATTTCGTTTTGGCAACTAAAGAAACTGGTTCCATAAAAACCGGATTTTTGTCGCTGATTGCTGCTTATGTTATGTTATTTGGATATGGATGGGGATTTTTAAAG